>JAFDFO010000010.1 GCA_019309815.1 Deltaproteobacteria bacterium | reverse complement strand
CTGCTGCCCCTTTCACGTCGCCAGCAACATAAGGGGGGTGGCCTTTGGTTCAGGCGAGACCAGTTGCGCTGGGTCGCCATCCATTGACTAGGCTGTCACTGATACCATGTCTCTCGCCCCGCATCAACCGATTTGTGGGACTTCTCACGCCTTCAATAGGACAAGTCCGTTTTGACGCGATTCCATGTTTCGTGGAAAGAAACTACTCAACATGAAAGCAGTACGGATTATGACGGCCAGTTTTCGGGAGAAGGCGATTTTATTTTTTGGAACATGGCCTCGGAGGGAATGTGACCTGCCAGGGAAAGCATGGAAGAAGAATTGATGATTGAATGCGGGGATGTTTTTCAGTCGTAATGGGTAATGTGGTCACAAGGCAAGAGGCGAGAGGCGAGGGGCAAGAGGAAGCTAGCAACTAACGGGTCTATCGCACGTGGCCTTGGCGAAGGGCGGTTCAACCAGTGTAAAAGGCAGGGCCATTTCTGACCCTGCCCTCTATATTTGTACATTGATTGTAGTGAGTTCGAAAATTAGGCTTCACCTACAGCATACCTGTCAATAAACTCTTTCAGCTTGGCTTTCTGCTGGGACGTCAACTTCTCAAATGTCACATGACACTGCCGCAGAGTCTTGGAATCCGGAGATGCTTTTTCTACCACCTCGACATCCGACATGATCTTGATCGGAACCTTACCCAAATAGAAATCACCTTCAGTCATGAACACATCCACGTATGACCCGTTTAAGGCATCTCCATTCCCAAGATACCGAAACACGAGTCCATCCATGCCCACGTCTCTGAGTCGTCCAACCTTATTAAAATCCGGGCCTATTCCCACAAACACACCTTTAGGGGCCTGGAACTGCTTTACTTTTTCATGTTCAACAGTTTTCTCTTTGCTGCTCATGGCATCACCCCCCGTATACTACCCAAAGGACAAACATTCGTCCGGGGCCGTGCTTAGCCTCCCCTCCTAATTATCTTATCGGCACAAACTGGGAGAAAGTTTAGTGAAAAAGAGGGAATATATGAGGGCTAACGTACTGACAAAACGAGAGATGTCTATAACATTACAATATTCTGCGGGAAAGGTCTTTCAAGATGGATCAGTGGGGACACTTGGCTATCAAGGTTGTGGAGGTCGGGCAAGATGATCGTTCTATCCTATGTCGCCCCTTTCCAGTTTTTCCTTTTCCGCAACGAACTCATGGTACATATAGTACCGTTGCACCTCGAACCCATAGATTTCCGTTCCCATGGACTTGGTCTCGTCACCGTCCAAGCAGCAGAACTCCCACTGCCCGTCCCACCACCTCATGCACTGAACGTGGGGGCGACCTGGACGCTCCAAGGGCGCAGGGTCGTAATAGCCGTAGGCAATCAGTACACAGGTCTCTTGCATGGCAACCTCAGCAGTCACACACGCACGGTCCACGCAGTCGGAAGGCGGCTCGCACCCCTGCAAAAAGCAACAACAGATAATGGCAAGCACAAAGAGTCTTTTTGCCTTCTGCATTAGTCCTGCCATTTGGGCTTGAATGACGTCTATACTAAGGTGGTCTGATTCGGCAGGTCGGTCCGAGGAGTTAAGTTTACTCATCTAATTTTACCTTACGTTTAGCTCGCAGAAAAAGTCAGAGATCAACTTAAGGCTTACGAACTAAAATAGGACCACTTCACCACATTCTTTATTATACCACATTTCTATGGTTCTTTGTCTTACATCCATCGAATTGAAACTTTGTCTTACATCCATCGAATTGAAACTTGTGGGTTTGTAACGAATTGGTTTTTTATGGGAGAGAAGCCAGCCGCCCTCGGCTGGCCTCTTAATATGATTTGGTAGTCCCAACGGGGATCGAACCCGTGTCTTCGGCGTGAGAGGCCGATATCCTAGACCGCTAGACGATGGGACCACGAGGCGCGCTACGCGCGGAATATTGGAGTAATGGAATATTGGAACAATGGGTACAAAAACAAGCGCAAGGTACAGGAAAGGGTGTAGGTTGTCAATCCTTTGTTAAATCTCTCACAGAGCTCACAGAAAACTCAGAGTCTCTTGAGCAGATTCTCTGAGAGGGAGAATCTACTTAAGTACCGGTCCCTCTGTGAGAATTGTTGGCAGTATTCCATCATTCCAGTATTCCATCATTCCAGCATTCCAGTCTTCCAGTATTCCATCATTCTTCATAGGAACGTGATGCGAGGCCTGCGTTCCCTTTAAGGTTCTCCGGTTGCCTACTTCTTGCGGGCCCAGGCCTTTTTGTTCTCCAGCAGGGCCTGTACCGGTTTCATGCCGTAGGCGTCTCTTTCTTCGATCGCCTTGAGCACAGAACCTCCACCCGTGAAGAAGTAGTACATGGCGTCATCCAATACCGAAAGATAGAGACCGGGAACAAGGCTCTTGAATTCCTGCAGAGTATCACCACCTCCATAGAACTTCCAGGCCGCCTGGTTCTTGTCGATTGTTCGATCAAGTCTTTCGGATCCTTTAGTGAAATATGGGGTAAACCCCATAACCGCGTTCACGAAGATGGTACTGGCTGAGTTGAGGGTCTCAGCTACTTTCTTGTCAGAAAAGGACCTGGGGTCGATGTCGACGATATAGCCATACGACTTACCCGGAACAAGATCCTGCACTTCAATACTTCTATAGCCCCCCCGAACCTTCCTGCCCAGGGTGTCCGACTCCACAAGGTAGGGAAGCTCCACAATCTTCTTTGCCTTCTTATCCTGGGCAACCAGTTGCCTGGCTGCTTTGATATCCCCTTCCGAAACTCCGGCAATACGAATGTTGTACTTGGCACACAGATACGTGTTGTAAATCACTCCACCCAGGATCAGATGATCCACTCTTTTATGCAGTTCGTTGAGTGGGCCTATTTTTGTATCGTATTTTGCGCCTGCAACCACCGACAGAAAAGGACGGTCAGGATGAAGCACCTTGCCCAGTTGGGCAATCTCTTCTTGCATGAGAAAACCGGCATATGACGGCAACTGATAAGCAATGTCGTAAGCAGACACATGCGGCTGCCACGACCCAAAAGCATCGTTGACAAACACATCCGCAAGACCTGCGAGCTGAAGAACAAACGATTTCCTGGCCTCTCCTGTCGCCTCTTCTCCCTCGAACCACCGCGTGTTGGGGAGGTAGATTGCTCCGATCTTGTGCTGTCTGAGGTCTTTGATAGCCAGATTAATCGAGGTGTCAATTCCCACAATGCCACGCCCACCCTCCACCCGAAAGGTGGGCACATGAATCTTGGAATGAAGCTTGCGCTCCAGGTAAGCAGCGATTGGTTCTACGGAAGTAGACGGGTCGCAGGTTATCTCCCCGGTCTTTTTGTCCCGAGGTCTGCCAACGTGGGTCATGAGTATGATGCGGCCGCCCCTCTCAACAATGCTATAAAGGGTGCCGAAGGTGCGGTCAATCCGGTAGGGGTCACGGATAACTCCATCTTTCACCACATTGTGATCTACACGAACCAGGACGACCTTGCCGGTGAGATCTGCGTGCTGAATCACGGGGAGCCGGTCTTTCTCTCTCGTCTTCGTCACCTTGATGTCCTTTATCCGTTCTTTCTGTCTTTAGAAACCTATTTCACCACAGAGACACAGAGCTCACAGAGACCTCTATCTTCCGTTTGCCGGGAGACGGCGGCAAACAGAAACCGTCAGTCCGCTTTCAGCGGAAAAAACCGGGGCAACGGGCTTTTTGACTCCTTTTGCTCGTTGAAGGGGACTGATGTTTTTCCAATGTCGGTATCTCCCGACATTGGAAAGCATTATTTCCTCTGTGCCCTCTGTGTCTCTGTGGTGAGTCATTTCTTTATTTTCTTCCCTTGCCTGCGTCCGACGAGGAGATAGACGATCCCTCCGATGCACGGAACCAAGACTACAAACACACCCCACAAGGCCTTGGTCTTGATGGAGGGGAATTCTCGATAGGCAACGTCAATGATTCCCCAAAAAGTGGGAACGATAGGAAGTATCAATATGAGAAGTATTAAGCCATGACTCATCTGGAACCATAAACCTCCTACGTACTATATCTGGAATTTGGGAGTCGGTGCTTTCAGCCTTTCTATGAATGATACTGGAGTGTTGGAGTACTGGAGTATTGGAATAAAAGCAAGAATCTTCTTTCGCTTTCTCTTTACCCATTGCTCCATTACTCCATTACTCCATTACTCCGTATGTTGATCATTTACCTTTGCAGCTGACGCCTAGAATACAGAACACATAAGACACCACACTAGAGAGGTTCTGCCAAGCGCCCGGCCACCTTCAGGATGGTTTCCGCATAGTATTCACTATGATTATACTTCAACACAATGCGAAACTGCTCATCGCGACTCAGCCCGGGTTTCCACCCGTGCTGGTTGAAATAGTAGGCGATGCTCATAATCGCGTCTTCGTGGTCAAAGAGATTGATCTGACCGTCCCCATTTCCGTCTTGAGCGAACTTCAGGACACTCGAAGGAATGAACTGCGAAATCCCGAGTGCCCCTGCGAAAGAGCCGGGCATGGATAATGGGTCCAGCTGCTGAGCATCCACATATTCCAGATAGGCCTTGAGTTCACCATAGGCCCAGGCGGATTTCCGAGAAGCCCATGCGTCAAACCGGCGCTTCGATCTGTCATCTTTGCCCTTCAAATGCTCATTCCAGAAGTGGTCCCGACTCTCCTTGTCACCAAGAGCCGCAAGAGTCGAAAGGGTATTGAGCACCAGGCGCTTCCCGATCATGGTGCCGAATCTTGTTTCGATCAGGATGACGGCGGTGATGATCTCTCCCTCCACGCCATATACTTTCTGCGCCTGCTTGAAGGTCTTTTCATGTTTGTGAAGGTAGTCGAAGGCTGGATCGATAGAACGCTTGGTCAGGAACTGATCATAGTTTGCGGTCGCCTCACGATGCAGGTAGTAGACGGAAATCCCCCGTGAATCAAAGGTCACCTCCGACCTTGCGTAAAGCGACTGAATGAGAGTCGAGTCAAATCCGTCTCCAACAAGGCGCGCCTTCAAGGTAGCAAAAGGATCAGGCTTGTCACGGGCGAAACCATTGCCACCTGACAGCAAGACACAACAACAAACCATCATGGTCACTAACCACATAGCGGTTCGCCCCAAACTAGGCCGGGACAAAGAAATAAAATTCGTTTCCGAGTTCATCTGGATTGTAGCCAACAACACCTCCATGGACTTCAACAACGTTCTTTACAAAATGCAGCCCGTGGCCCATGCCCTCCCGTGCATCGTTTTCCCTGACCCTGAAACCCTCTTCAAAAATGTGGACTGCGTCTTCCGGGTCAATGGGGGAACCTGATGAGAACACACCAAAGCGCACACCATGATGTGCGCGTCCAAAGAAGTCTTTGATGAACGACATCGTACAACGCATTCTTTTGCCCTTTTTTCCTGACGCATCCACCACCGGTTCAGCATACTTCACGGCATTTGAAAACAGATTCGACACGACCTGGGCCAACAAGCCTTTGTCTACCCTCACTTTAATGCCTTTCGACACTTCATGATCCTTGCCGAAGTGGCTGACCATAATATCGTGCTGAGCAAATCGGTCCCTATACCGTTCCAACTGTGGCAATACAAGATCTTCCCACAAGCAACACGGGCTCTTCTTCAGGATATATTCCCCAAACAAGAAGTGATCGGGACGAAACAGGCTTTCCAGAAAAAGGCTCGTGTGTCTGTAATGCTGCTCGATACTCTCCTGATCGTTGAACATGGCCCGGTTTATTACGATCATCCTTTCTGCGATTTCGCTGACCTTCGCGAACACGTCCGGATCCTGAGATTTCAGTTCCCCAAGGATGGTGTCCAACTCGCCTTCTATTTCCTTGTTGACATTCAGGAACTTCCTTATCTTCCTGAAGTAGTACTTATAGCGGATATTGGGCACAATCACGTTGTGCTCAATATCCGCCACCAAATTGTTGATGAATTTTAGGTGCTGAATGTGCTGTTCGGCGAGAATCTTGTTGTACAGACTGTATCCTATGCGGTTGACATACTTCTGGACAAAAAACCGCTGGGCCTCCGTGAGTTCATCCGCCTGGAGCACTTCGAAGATGCCGATAATGTCCCGCGAACTATGAAAAAGGATTTGGCTGGCAGGTGTTTTCTTGCCGCGTATGGGCACGGCATAGGCCTGGCCGTGCTGATATGGCGCTTCTGTGATTCTGATATGGTGCGGTACCTCGCGCTCTCTGCGGCTTTGGTCGGGATGGCTGTCTGCAACCCATTCCATGGATTCGCTCTTGGGATGCAGAACGTAAAGGCTGCACTGAAGCCCAAAAAAGACCCTGGGAACGGCAACGCTTATATTGTGCAGATTTTCCAGACCATCATATTCCTGAGCCAAATCAAAAAAAGTATTCAATGCCGCCATTTCAAGCTTTTCAAAACCATAGGTGGCATAATCCCCCTTTTTCTCCTCGACCCGTTTTAGAATAGCGTCTAGTGCATGCATAAGTAGGAAGCCCAATTGTTACGTGCGGTTGACTAACTTACACGATGTTCAAAATCGCCCAGTATGCCAAAGATGATCTCATAAATCCGAAGCACGAAATCCGAAATCCGAAACAAATTCGAATGTCCTAATGACAAAAACTGTTGTAAATAAGCCGATGTTGTTATGTTCGTGTTTCGGTCATTTGAATTTTGGTCATTTGAAATTGTTTGCGGCTGACGCCTTGAAAACAGTACGATATTCGATATTGCGGCTTGCGCCTTGAAAACAGTACGGATTTCGAATTTTAGGAACTCGACACTGAGATCCTCTTTGCTTTGACTTCCGTCAATAAGTTCTGGGACAGAAGATTATCTAGCCCTTGCCGATTCCCTTGTAGATAAACCCGGCCCTTTCAGCCTTTGCCCGGTCTAGAACATTTCGGCCATCAACAATGATGGGGGTGCGCATTAGTGATTTCAGCTTGCTCAACTTAAGCCTGAAATAAGGCTTGTGTTTGGTGACAATCACGACACAGTCCGAGCCTTCGACCACGCGGTTCAAGTCACGGCTCAGTTCTGCTTCAGGAAAGCTCCTCACATACGGATCGTGCGCCACAACCTCGGCACCGTATGTTTCAAGGTCACGGATCAGGTCATAGGCAGGCGTGTTTCTCACATCGTCTGAGTCTTCAAGATATGCCACACCCAGCAACGCAACCTTGGCGTCTCTGAGAGCAATTTTTTCGGCCGCCAAAGCCTCTTTGATCATCTGTGTGGCATGCGTTGGCATGAAGTTGTTTATCTTCCTGGCAAGGCGCACGAACTCAGGATTCATGGAAGGTTTGCCGTACTTTCTGACCCCGTAGTCCAGGAGCCAGGTGTCTTTGGGAAGACAGTGACCGCCTACCCCGATGCCTGGCACGTGCATATGCCGTTCGGCGCGCGAATTGATCAGCTCACGAACCTCGTATACATCAACACCCAAACTCTCGCATGCCATAGCCATTTCGTTTGAAAAGGCGATGTTCACGTCTCGGTAAGCATTTTCCATCGTCTTGGAAGTTTCGGCCGTTAGGATGTCGGTGGGGAAGATCTTTGCCTTAACGATTTTCTTGTACATCGCAACAGCCCTGTTTCGGCTCTTCTTGTCAACCCCCCCCACAATCCGGGGAAGATTTGCGATATAGTCAAGGAGCCGCCCGGGCATGACCCGCTCATAAGAATAGGCCAGGTAAAACCCCTCCCCGGCTTTAAGTCCGGATTTCCGTTCCAGGATGGGCTGCACAACAAACTGAGTGGTGCCGGGGGCCACGGTTGACTCAATGACAACGAGACTCCCTTTCTTCATGTAGGTCCCTACCTGCCTTGAAACTTCTTTAAGGGAAAGATATCTTGGGTTGTGATCAGCCCCGTCCGTGGGGGTTTGGACATCAATCAACACGATGTCCATATCCTTGATTACCGAGAAATCGTCGGTCACGCGGAAGGAACCTTTTTTCACAACCCTCCTGATCAAGTCGTCGAGCCCCGGCTCATCCCCTTCGAACGGGGACTTCCCCGCATTCAGAACGTCTATCTTCCATCCTGACCGCTGAGAACGTCTCTGGATGCCGGTTACATCGAAGTTCCTTTGGTTTGCCAGTAGCGCAGCGACCGGAATACCCACATAACCCATTCCAACAACACAAATTTTCGTCAAAACGACTCTCCCCTTCCCACCTCTGAACAGAAACATGTTTCTCTATTTTCGCGTTCAGGCTACGTTTTTTGTAGAAAATTGTCAAACAAAACATACCTCCCCGACTTGTGACGCAGGGTGCACAAAAAAGACATGCATCCAGTCTTGATTCGCTGTACTCATGATGGTATCTCTCATCAACAGAAGGGAGAAGCCGTCTTGAAAAGCAACAAGCCAGCCAAAACCATCTTTGTATGTCAAAGTTGCGGCTATCACTCACCTAAATGGTTAGGTAAATGCCCCGAATGCAGCGAGTGGGACAGCCTGGTAGAGGAAAAGCTCAGCCCTGCCCTTTCCTCCAACACCACAAGCCCTTCCCGTGCCTCTCAGCCTGTCCCGCTCGACTCAGTGGAAATGAGTCAACAAAGGCGTATGATAACCGGTATGCAGGAATTCGATAGGGTCCTCGGGGGCGGATTGGTACCCGGATCTGTTGTCCTGGTTGGAGGAGATCCCGGCATTGGCAAGTCGACTCTTATGTTACAGGTTCTGCACCGGCTTGCCGACGCCCAACATCAGGTTCTCTACATTTCCGGCGAGGAATCCCTTGAACAAATGAAGCTTCGCAGTGACCGCCTGGGTGTTAGTTCGAAAGACCTGTGGGTGGTGTCTGAAGTCGGGCTCGAGTCAATCACCGCTGTTGCCAACCAAATGACTCCACGTGCGATGGTTGTGGATTCAATTCAAACCGTGTTTACCCGTGATTTGACTTCTGCCCCCGGAAGTGTGAGCCAGGTCCGTGAAGCAACGTTACACCTGATGCATCTGGCCAAAAGGACGGGTATCCCCATTTTCTTGATCGGTCACGTTACCAAAGAGGGGGCTATTGCAGGTCCCAGGCTCCTTGAGCATATGGTAGATACGGTCCTCTACTTTGAGGGCGAGCAGAACAACATCTTTCGAATACTTCGTGCAGTCAAAAACAGATTTGGTTCTACCAATGAAATAGGCGTATTTGAGATGAGAGATAACGGACTGTGTGAGGTTACGAATCCTTCTGCGGTATTTCTGTCTCAACGCCCGTCTGATGTTCCGGGCTCTGTGGTAACAGCAAGCATTGAAGGCTCCAGGCCGATATTACTTGAACTCCAGGCCCTTGTTGGACGAGCCAGTTTTGGAACACCGCGCCGGACGGTGCTCGGGGTGGACTACAACAGGGTTTCACTCCTAGTCGCAGTCATGGAAAAGAAGCTGGGTCTCCAGCTGATGAGTCAAGACATCTTCGTGAATGTGACCGGTGGCGTAAAGGTGTATGAACCTGCCGTAGATCTGGCGATTGTTTCAGCTATTGCCTCGAGCCATGTTGACAAGTCTGTAAAGGATTCCACAGTGGTTTTGGGAGAGATTGGGCTCACTGGAGAAATTCGCGGGGTCAGTCAAGCCGAACATAGAATCCACGAAGCATACAAGATGGGCTTTAAGCGCTGTCTCCTTCCAGGAGACAATCTGAAGCATCTCAAAGGGCTTGCCGACATGGAGACAGTCGGCGTGCATTCAATCTCAGAACTGCTGGACACTTTATTTTGATTGAATCATCTCCCGATTAGTTGTGGTTAATTAGGGCAAAATACGTGTGTCATCTCCAAATAAGCAGGTGTGATCATAGAGGGTTCAAGGGGTCGAGGGTCCAAGGATTCAAGTGAAAAGCAGAACAATATACAAAAAAAGGAACCTAGTTTTTGTTGGCAGGAGATTTGGGGTTCATTGACAAAAGTGAATTGGGCACACTATTAAAAGGCATCGCAGAAATCGAAAGAATGTTAAATACGCTGATAAGATCTTTAGAAAACAAACCCTTGAATTCTTGGACCCTCTTCTCCAACTTAGTTGGAGAAGAACCTTTTGATTTAAAAAAACGATCGGTACTGCTATATATCCCCCGGTGAAACCTGACCCCTGGCATGACTACTACGCGAAGCGGGCCCGTGAAGAACGGTACCCGGCACGATCAGTTTACAAGCTTGAAGAAATCCAAAAGAAATTTAAGGTCCTTAAACACAACAGCAGAGTGCTCGATCTGGGTTGTTGTCCCGGCTCCTGGCTCCTGTTTGCGTCAGAGACAGTGGGAGAAAAAGGCCTCGTTGTCGGTGTAGACATGAACCCGCTCATTCTTCGGCTTCCGCCTAACGCTCGCTTTGTCCGGGATGATGTACTTGCCCGGGAGGAATCATTTATGGAAGTAATCGGGACCAGTTTCCAAGCCGTGCTGAGCGACATGGCCCCGTCTACGACCGGAAACAAGTCTGTGGATGCCCAAAGGTCGCTGGAACTCAGCGAAGCGGCGTTAGCTATTTCGGACCGGGTCCTAAGGCCGGGCGGGAGTTTTGTCTGCAAGGTGCTTCAGGGACCTGACCTCAAAGCTTTTTCAGACGGGCTCAAGCAATCCTTTCGCCGAGTAGCCCACTTCAAACCAAAATCCAGCAGAAAGGCAAGCAAGGAAATCTATATAGTTGCTATGGGAAAGCAGCGAGACACAATATAGAGTAGATAGGAGAAAACATGTCGGGTCATTCCAAATGGAGTACAATCAAGCGAAAGAAGGGTGCTACTGACGCAAAAAGAGGCAAGGCCTTCACCAAGTTGATTAAAGAGATCACGGTAGCAGCCCGTATGGGGGGAGGCGATCCAAATGCCAACCCCCGCCTGCGCACCGCTATTGCCGCTGCTAAGACAGATAATATGCCAAAAGACAACATTGAAAGAGCCATAAAAAAGGGCACAGGTGCACTGGAAGGCGTTTCGTACGAAGAAGTTTACTATGAAGGATACGGCCCTGGCGGCGCAGCCGTCTTAGTTGAATCCTTTACAGACAACAAGAATCGCACGGTAGCTGATGTCCGTCATATGTTCAGTAAGTCCGGAGGCGGCCTGGGCGAAGCAGGTTGCGTGGCCTGGATGTTTGAAAAAAAGGGGTTGTTTGTGTTTCAAAAGGAAGGCGTGGACGAAGAAACGCTTATGGAGGCAATCCTGGATGCGGGAGGTGAAGACATCCGCGATGAGGAAACCACGTTTGAGGTAACCACGGCCCCCGACGATTTCGAGGCGGTCAAAAAAGCCCTCGATGATAGGGACCTGAAGTATGAACTCGCTGAAGTTACCATGGTTCCTAAGAGTACGGTTAGGCTGGAAGACAAGGAAGCCGAACAAATGCTCCGGCTCATGGAGAGTTTAGAGGACTCCGACGACGTCCAGAAGGTCTATTCCAATTTCGACATCTCAGAGGAGGCGCTTGAGAAAATAGGCGGGGCATAGGCTTGCACCACCCCACCTAAAACTTTTTTCGTTTTGTGAAAAAAAGTTCTTGCAAAGCCATATTTGCTTAGTATATACCAGACAGCGTTGACAATCTGCGGGCAGGCACAAAAGCGAGGTTCCGTTTGCTAGTACTCGACGAATTACGATACTCTGAGGATCATATGTGGGTCCGCTACGAAGAGAATCATACCGTCACCCTCGGCCTGACCGATTTTGCCCAGTTGCAGCTTGGAAAACTCAATTACGTAGAACTTCCCAACGAGGGTGACGAGATTGCTTCTTGTGAGTCGTTTGCCAGTGTGGAGTGCAGTAGACTCTTTAACGACCTTTACTCGCCCGTTTGCGGCCGAGTTGTTTCGGTCAACCCTGATGTTATAGACAACCCCGGATTAATCAACTTCTCGCCCTACAACAGGGGCTGGATCCTTCGTGCAAAGCTCTATTCCTTGACTGACCTGAGCACCCTCATGTCGTGCGATGATTACGAGGACTTCCTTCTGACTAAGCGCGTGCCAAAACTGATCAGTTGACCCATCACTTGCGCGTTATCTCAAGCATCCGTTCCACCGCCCTGGAAGCTGGTACGCGTATCTCTTCCGGCACCTTCACCTCGTATTCCATGGAGGTTACTGCCCTCAACACATCTTCAAGCCTGGTTCTTTTCATGTCTTCACACACCATGAATTCAGAAGCTTTGTAGAATGACTTGCTCGGGTTTTTCTTCTGAAGCGGATACAGGAGCCCTTCCTCGGTTCCAACTATGAAAGACTCCTTGTCAGAATTCGCGGCAAAATCGATCATCCCGGATGTGCTCAACGCCGCATCGGCAAGGGCCAACACTTCCGGGCGGCATTCCGGATGGGCCATGAAAAGAGCCTCTGGGTGGGCGGCTTTGGCATCCATGACTTCTTGTACTGTCAATCGATCATGGATTGGGCAATAACCATCCCAGCAATGGATTTTCTTGGTGCTCTTGGACGCCGCGTACTGACATAGGTTTCGATCCGGGGTCATCAGGATTTCATCTTCTGCAAGGCTGTTTACGACCGCGATCGCATTGGCAGACGTACAGCAAATGGTAGAATGGGCTTTCACGGATGCTGTGGAATTCACGTACGTAACCACAGGCATGTCTCCCAACGCAGCCAACTTGGCTTCCAGCGCTTCCGCGGTGATCATGTCCGCCATGGGGCATCCCGCGTCCAGGCGGGGCATGATGATGGTCTTCTCCGGGGACACAATGGAAGCGGTCTCCGCCATAAAATGCACCCCGCAAAAAACAATCACATCCGCATCTGTCTTGGCTGCCCTGATGCTCAGATCAAGCGAATCTCCGGAGAGGTCAGCAACATCTTGAATCTCCGGCAGTTGATAGTTGTGGGCAAGTAAAATGGCATTCCGTTCTTTTAGGAGTTCCCTGATCTCCCGTCCGATGTCATCAGTCATGGCTGCAGCAAACCTCGTTCCTCCTGAAGGTTCAATACATCTGTGCCATCAGGAATCTTAAAGAGAAACAAAGATGAATCATGCCCTTGCTTGAACCGGTAGTTGTCAAACCGGATGGTGGTTTTGTCGCCAAACGCATTGGAAGTAACAGTCTGCACAATATCGTAAGTCGACCGCGACACAAACAGATAGAGCTCGGTCAGCTCGGGCTGCTCTCTTCTAGGAACCAGCTTCAAAACATGATGGCTTTCTTCCTGAAACTCCTTTGGTGCGAGCGCAATGACGAAGTCTTTGGAAAGTTCGTCGGGATTGCTGAAAAAATCCGAACCCTTTCTCCCTCCAAAGTAGTCAATGGCCCGGCCTTGAATGACTTGGTTGTCGTCGGGTCTGTATATCCAGACAGTATCGCCATCCGTTATGATGAAATACTCCTCAGGTGATTGATAATGCCAGCGCATCATTCCGGGACTTCCGAACAATAGTTGACCTTTAGCAGTATCAACCATCCCCATCGCCTGCAGATGTGACTCCTGGACAAAATCAGCCCTGAAGTCGCCTGGCGCATACCTTTGCTGCACGCGGTGTAAAATGTCAGTCGCTTCTAGGCAAAAACAAGTGCTGGGAAGAAGAACAAAGCAAAGCGTCCACACTAAGAAAAGCCGGATAGTTTTGTCTCTGGTTGTCATCCGTTCACCGTTCACCGTTTATTTTGCATAGACCACTGCTTGTCGTGTCATTTCGAGCGCAGCGAGAAATCTTTGTGGTTAATTTCCCTGTAGGAATAAGATTTCTCCCTTCGGTCGAAATGACAGACGGAAGGGGTCGAAATGACAGACGGGGTGATTGAAATGAAAAATGTAGGGGCGAGGTTTATCCCCGCCCGGGCGGGCGTAAAGCCCGCCCCTACGACGTCTCCTTTTGGTTAAGATGACAGAAGGAGGAAACCGGCCAACGGGTTCAACCGGCTTAAGCCATTTCACTCTAAACACTTTCTTTAAGAGTCGTAACCTTTAACAAGCACATCTCTCGGTTTACTTCCGTCAGAGGGCCCAACGATCCCCTCTCTTTCCATTTTCTCGATCATTCGAGCTGCCCGATTATACCCCACTCTCAAACGACGCTGAACCATTGAAATCGAGGCCTGCCTGGTTTCAGTAACGAGTGCAACTGCCTCATCGTATTTTTCGTCGTATTCATCTTCGGCTGCCTCATCCTCATCCTTTTCCCGGACCGCCAGGATTTCTTCCTGATAAGTTGGCTCCTGTTGCTTCTTTAGGAACTCTGTAATGAGACGGATCTCACTCTCGGAGACATACGCCCCATGGATGCGCTGGAGTTTGGATGTGCCCGGAGGGAGGAAAAGCATATCACCGCTTCCCAGCAAAGTCTCCGCACCGTTGGCATCCAGGATCGTCCTGGAATCTGTTCGGGACGAGACCTGAAAAGAGATTCTTGTGGGAAAGTTGGCCTTGATGATACCTGTCAAGACATCGACCGAAGGCCTCTGGGTTGCAAGGAGAAGATGAATGCCGGCCGCACGCGCCATCTGAGCCAAGCGCGTCAGGGCCAGCTCCACGTCCCGCGATGCTACCAGCATTAAGTCGGCCAGTTCGTCAATCACGACCACCACAAAGGGCAGCCTTTCCGGACTGCTCTCGGTCGCAGCTTCGGAGCCGTCCACGGATTTCTTCCCCTTGCCGCCAGATTCCATCTCTTTCTCCAGCTTGCGATTATGCTGGGTTATGTTTCGCACCTTGTACTCTGCCATGACCGTGTAGCGGCGCTCCATCTCCTGTACTGCCCACTGCAGGGCTTGCGTAGCCTTCCTGGCGTTCACAACCACCGGCGAGATCATGTGCGGGATACCTTCATATGCTGCCAACTCGATGCGCTTTGGATCGATCAGTACGAGTTTCACCTCATCTGGTGTTGCCTTGTAGAGAATACTGCAGATCATCGCATTCAGGCCCACACTCTTCCCCGATCCCGTAGCACCGGCGATCAAAAGGTGAGGCATTTTGGACAAGTCGGTTACGATGGGATTTCCCAGGATGTCCTTGCCCAAGGCAAGGGTCAACTTCGACTTGGTTTTGGTGAACGCTTCCGAGGCAATGATATCTTTGATTCTCACCGATTCTCTGTCTATGTCCAGGTTCGCAACCTCTATGCCGATGACCGCTTTGCCGGGGATAGGGGCAACAATACGAATGCTCGTAGCCCGAAGGGCCATGGCCAGATCGTCCGTCAGGCTCACCACCTTGTTGATCTTCACGCCTGGTGCGGGTTCGTATTCGTACATGGTAACCACCGGCCCGGGGGAAACCGCCACCACTTTGCCTGACACATCAAAATCACTCAGTTTCTTCTCAAGAAGCTTTGACTGCATCTGGAGGCTGTCGTGATCCATTCGCTTGGCATCAGGCTCTCCATCCTCCAGGAGGTCTAATGGGGGAAGCTTGAATCTCCGGCCGCCAGCCACAAATTCAAAGACTTCCTGGCTGACACGAGGAACCTCTTTGCCCCGCTTGGGAGTGGGCTCTATTACTTTTACAGGTGCTTTTCTTTTAGGAGGTTGCTTCCGACTCACCTCCGCGCGTCTCTTGGCCTTCTGGCGACGCTCCCTCCAGATGATCCAGGCGGTTCCTGTCCGGTCGCACACACCGGCACAGCCCCCCCTCATCCATTTGAACAGGGCTATAAGCGAGAGTCGGGTAGTCATAATAAAAGCAATGGTCCAAGAGGTCAGAAGGAATATGAATCCTCCCGTCTTTCCGCCATATTTCCCCACGACATCCGCCAAAGGGATGCCGATAATCCCTCCGCTTGAAAACCGCCTTCCAAAGAGTAAGTAGTGCGTTCGAAAACCGGCAAGGAGGCCTCCCGTGGCAACCACCAACAGGAGCCCCCCCACGACGGTCAGCAAGATTGCACTTTTCGGGTATTCTTTAAGGATGTTCAGTGTCGTAATAAGCAGGACGATAGGTATCCAGAAGGCCCCCACGCCAAAGAGATACACCAGGACGCCGGCCACGTGCGAACCCACAGGCCCAAACAGGTTATGAACCTCGCCCGAAGCCCCGGCATGATTGATAGAAGGATCAGACGGGTGATAAGAAAGTAGGCTCACCGCTGTGAAAATCAGCGCAAACGTGAGCATGACTCCAATTATCTCTTTGCGCATCGTTTACCTCATACCTCCTGAAGGTTTGCTCACTGTCTCTTGACGTGAACTGTCACTGTTGGTTTGCTCGTATCCTCTCCAAATCTCTTCTCATTGCAGACCCGACCACCTGGATCAAGGCTTCTCTATTGTTCTTGTATGGGCCAGTCTCAATCGGCCTGTTGATGCTTAAGACAATCGGGCCAGGTCCTATACGGAGCTTCCCTTTTGGCATCACATCACGCGTCCCCCAAATCACAACAGGGACAACAGGGCGCCCCGAGTCAGTCGCCAGGTAAAAACCACCCTTTTTAAACGGTTTAATCTGACCATCCGAGCTCCGTGTCCCTTCCGGAAAAACCACAACCGAAACCCCCTGTGCAATCCTTTGAGCAGCTTCCCGAAGGCTTTCAATGGCAGACTGTCGATTAGAGCGGTCAATGCTAATATAACCAACACGCGCCATGGAGTACCCAAAGATAGGAATTCGGAAGAGTTCCTTCTTAGCCACCCATCGGAACTGCACCGGCAGATATCCGAGCAATGCCAGGATGTCGTACATGCTTTGGTGGTTGGCCATGTACACGTAAGCGGCACCGGGATCGATATGATCGATTCCTTCAACAGATACCTTGGCCCGGCTTACCCAGAGAATCGACCTTGCCCAGAACCTCCCTACCAAATGAGCACCGTTACCTCCTCGAGGCAGAAATGAGACAATAATGGCTGATATTGCACAAATCAGAGTACTAATGATGACCCACACTGATACCAAAACAGTGTTCAACATATCCTCACCACTATCCCTGCCAGTGCCGGATCCAGACGGGCGTCTTTCGCTCCGGTGTTACGCCAGTATCTTTAGCTCCCCAAAAATCGCCTCTGCAAAAGCAACGATACTCTCCCTTTGTGCCGCGTTGGCATAATGGATACAATCACATCGAACGCGGTTTCGCGTTCGAATCAGAAGTTCAAACGAGATGGCTGACGGCTCAAGAAGAACTGCGAAACAAAATGGCTGGCAGTCGACATGAGCAGTCTGAACCTCGTCCATGAGATTGGGATCAAGGGGAATCCAATAAATCCCTTCCATGTGGGAGGATCCGTAATGTTCATCCAGATATGCCTTAATGTCTTCATAGTCTTTGGGCCGAAGCTCATCAATGAGATACTGTTTCATAGGGTTCCTTACTTTTTGCAACGCAACGTATTCGCGTTTTTTATCACACATTTCCGGCCTGACAAAGAAAAAATCCCGCAGCACCTGAGCACTGCGGGATTCTGTCACTATCTGGTTTTGATTTCACGGGTCTACTTGTTCTCGTCGACCTCCTCAAAATCCGCATCCACAACATCTTCGTCTTTGGCAGCCCCTGGTTCAGCCTGTTCGGAAGGGCCACCAGGCTGCTCACCAGCCTGCTGTGCGCCGGAGGCCTTGGCATACATCGCTTCAGCCAGTTTGTGGGACGTCTGAGTCAATTCCTCAGTTAGACGCGTAATCTCATCCGTATCCGTCCCTTCCATGGCCTTCTTGAGCCGCTCAACCACCTCTTCCACATTCGACTTGAGGCTGGCATCTACCTTGTCGCCTATCTCTGTTATGGACTTCTCAGTCTGATAGATGAGACTGTCTGCGTGATTCCGGGCGTCCACCAAAACCCGCTTCTTTTTGTCATCCTCAGCGTGCGTCTCAGCATCTTTTATCAGCCTCTCGATTTCTTCTTCGGAAAGTCCGCTGGAAGCGGTGATCTGTATTGATTGCTCCTTTCCCGTGCCCAGGTCTTTCGCCGAAACGTGAACAATCCCATTGGCATCTATGTCAAAGGTAACCTCAATCTGCGGCAGACCCCTCGGGGCTGGCGGAATGCCAACGAGTTCAAAGCGACCCAGCGTTTTGTTGTATTCGGCCATCTCGCGTTCACCCTGAAGCACATGAATCGACACTGCAGGCTGATTATCACCTGCCGTCGAGAATATTTGGCTCTTCTTGGTCGGTATTGTCGTGTTCTTGTCAATCAGCTTGGTAAAGACCCCGCCAAGCGTTTCAATCCCAAGGGAAAGCGGGGTAATATCAAGCAAGAGCACGTCTTCGACGTCACCTTTCAATACCCCGGCCTGGATCGCCGCCCCGAGGGCCACCACCTCGTCAGGGTTTACGCCTTTGTGCGGCTCTTTGTCGAAAATCTTCTTGACCTTCTCCTGAACCGCCGGCATCCGAGTCATGCCACCCACAAGGATAACCTGATTGATATCCCCGGCACTCAGGCCAGCATCCTTCATTGCCGTCCGGCAGGGTCCCGCGACCTTTTCCAACAGATCCTCCACCAAGCTCTCCAGCTTGGCCCTGGTTAGTTTCATGTTCAAATGCTTTGGGCCGCTGGCATCTGCTGTAATGAAAGGAAGGTTGATATCGGTCTCCATGGCAGTAGAAAGCTCCATCTTTGCCTTCTCCGCCGCCTCCTTCAATCGCTGCAGGGCCATCTTATCCCCACGGATGTCGATTCCCTGGTCTTTCTTAAACTCACTCGCAATATAGTCAATGACTCTTTGATCAAAATCCTCACCGCCCAGATGCGTGTCACCGTGGGTCGCTTTGACCTCAAAGACACCCTCGCCGATCTCCAGCAACGAGATGTCAAAGGTCCCTCCCCCAAGGTCAAAGACGGCAATCTTTTCGTCTTTCCTCTTGTCAAGGCCATAGGCGAGAGAAGCGGCTGTGGGCTCGTTGATGATCCTCAAGACGTTCAAGCCGGCGATACGCCCTGCGTCCTTGGTTGCCTGACGCTGGCTGTCGTCAAAATAAGCCGGGACTGTAATGACCGCGTCGGTGACTTTTTCACCCAGGTATTCTTCGGCGGTCTTTCTCATGCTTTGCAGGATATGCGACGAAATCTCGGCCGGACTGTGAGCCTTCCCCCTGATCTCCAACTGGACATCGCCATTAGGAGCTTGGGTGATCTGGTAGGGACAGATTTCTTTGTCACGCTGTGCCTCAGGAGACGCATATTTCCTGCCAATAAGCCGTTTGACAGCAAAAACGGTGTTTTCCGGATTGGTGACGGCTTGCCGTTTGGCCACTTGGCCCACAAGTCGTTCCCCGCTGTCCGTCCATGCTACCATGGATGGCGTGGTGCGTGCCCCTTCAGGGTTGGTAATCACCTTGGGGTCTTTTCCTTCCATAATAGCCACACACGAGTTGGTCGTTCCAAGATCAATCCCTATCACTTTACTCATTGCCTTTCCCCCTTGAGAATATTATTGAATCGTTACATCAATCTTATATGCATCTTCAGGATCTTCTGATTTGACCTCTGGTTTGGAATTCGGCTTCTTTGAAACCACAACCATGGCCGGCCGAAGAAGTCGGTCCCCAATCAGATATCCTTTTTGCAGTTCCTGTACCACCATGTTGTCAGAATGCCCTGCGGATTCCTCCTGCATGACCGCCTGATGGAAATTCGGGTCAAAGGGCTGTTCCAGAGATTCAACAGGAACAACACCAAACTTCTCCAACCCGGTTAAAAGCCCCTTCAGCGTCATCCCGACACCCTCTCTCAGGCTGCCAAGGGCCTTCTCGTTCTGTTCGCCCGAGCTTTCGAGGGCCTTTTCCAGGCTGTCAACGATCGGCAGAATCTCCTTGATAAGCGATTCGTTGGCGAACTTCCTGTAATCGTTCATCTCCCGGTCCATACGCTTCTTGTAATTCTCAAACTCGGCCATCACCCTGAGAAGCCGGTCGTGATTTTCTTCGGCCTGTGTCTCCGCGGCCTGCAACCGCTCCTCAAGGCCCTCGGGTTCGGCGGCACCCTTCTTTTCTTTCTTGGATGACAGTACCTTTCGCTTTTCCGCAGTCTCAGCCAACTCAGGCTTTCCAGATTGCGGCTTGATCTTCCTTGCGCTCAAGGGCCCCTCCGATATCTATACAATCGGCTTTGATTTCAAGTAATTATCCATACCTAACCACAACTTTCAATAAACGTAAGAACCACTTGGGGGTTTGTCAAGAGAAGCCGGCCTAAATATTGAAGATTCTTGCAGACACGCCTGGATCGATGGATTTCCCTTGCCAGGTGCCACCGGCCTCAAGTTCTTCTTGTATGAGCGCAAGCGTTTTCTGCTTGTTCAGGGTCCAGGCCGGGGCAAGAAGGGCTGAAGGATCAGGGTCTCCTGTGAGGCGTTGCACGACAACAGTGGGGGGAAGGTTCTCCAGAAAAGCTACGACCCAGGCCACGAAGGTTTCCTGGTCCAAGGCTGTACAGCCACCCGCCTCAAAAAGCTTGGCGAGCGGGGTCTTTTTGAGGACATACAGGCTGTGAATCTTGATGCCGTCGATACCCAGATCTGCTACTGCTCTTGCTGTTTCTACGACGTCTTGCTTGGATTCACCGGGGAGCCCTAAGATGACATGGGCACAAATCAGTATGTCGCGACCTTGACTCATCCGTACGGCGCGAACAAAATCTTCAAATGTGTGCCCCCTGTTGATGCGCTCGAGGGTTCGATTATGCATGGATTGGAGCCCGTACTCAATCCAGACCATATTGTTTCCCGTGTATTCTTGAATGAGGCTGAGCCGTGCCTCATCTATACAATCCGGTCTGGTGCCAATAGACAGCCCCACGACCTCAGGATCTACAATGGCCTCATCGTACCGTGTGCGGAGAATATCACACGGAGCATGGGTGTTGGTAAATGCCTGGAAGTAGGCAATGAATTTCTCTGCCTTGTATCGGGCTGCCAGTCGAGCCTTTCCTTCCTGAACCTGCCTCGTGATTGATTCGGCCCGCCGGAATGCTCCGCTCCCAGAGCCCTTACCATCGCAATAAATGCACCCCCCAGAGGAGATGGTACCGTCCCGGTTGGGGCAGGAAAACCCCGCATCTATCGTAATCTTCTGAACTCTGGATCCAAAACGGTTCCTCAGGTAAGTGTTGAAATCGTTGTATCTTTTCTTAGACATAATGTTGTTAGTGGAGATACGGCGACTTATTACAGAAAAAGCTGACAGAAATCTTAAGGGAGAAATTCCTACTGTTTTCAAGGCGCAAGCCGCAAATTCCAAGCACCAAATTCCTACTGTTCTCAAGGCACCAGCCGCAAACAATGACCAAAATCCGTAATGTTCTCAAGGCGCATGCCGCAATTCTCTAATGTTCTAAACAGGTTTTTGTAGTGTTTCGGTCATTTGAATTTTGGTCATTCGGGTTTGTTTGCGGCTGACGCCTTGAAAACAGTACGGATTTCGTGCTTCGGATTTCGGATTTATGAGATCCCTCGCCGGGGCTCCTGGGCGCTCTTGGTCATTTAGGCTATTCATCGGACACAACACTAGATTGGGTAAAAACGGACGTTTTCGGCGGGTTGTAAAGTGCCTGGTTGCGCACCCCTCATCGAACCCTGTCCGACACACCTCAAACCGTTATGGTTCGGCCGTAGCCAGCCCACGACACAGACTAGATTACTTACCGCTGCTTCCTCCCGGACCTGACGGAGTTCGTAACAGCCTGTTGCGTGGTGCACGACCGAGGACGGCTCATGGAAGACGGAAGTTAGGGCCCTCAAAAGGGAATTCGGCCCCGCATTGAGCGGATTTCGGGTACAGGACACCGCTAGCTCCCCGCTTAGCGCAACCAAGCTGTTGCACTATAGCTGAAGGACGGAACCATTTCAACTCCAAAAAAGTCTCACCTCAGTTGGTCACGGACGAGTCTTGCGTCGCATAGATAGGTCGCATAATTTCCAGGGTCACACGGGGCATAGAAACTGTAAGCACCAAATTCCAAGCACCAAATTCCAAATAAATCTCTACTGTTTTCAAGGCGCAGGCCGCAAATCACAATATTCAATGACCAAAACAGACTTAAGGGCCGTAGTGCCCGAGGAAACAAGTTTGCGGCCTTCGCCTTGAAAACAGTAGGGATTTGGAATTTCGGTCATTGTTGTTTGTTTGCGGCCTGCGCCTTGAGAACAGTAGTTATTTGGTGCTTGAAATTTGGAATTTTGTAGTGTGCGGGATGGTGTTTGCTTTGGCTTTTACAGCTATTCTCCGAAACACGATAAGAAAATCCATCTCAATAAACCCCATGACCCCGCCAACGGCAGGATTGCGGATCGACTCAAAATCCTCATTCTTGATACGGGCCCCGGTAAAGCAGGGTTTAGTCACAAAATACCGGGCGAAGATCTTTTTTCTTGACATCCATTTTCTTTCCCCATAAAAGCTACCGGTCAACAAAATACTGATTTCTAAGCGGGGTACGGACTTTGGAACGTTTTGCACTCTGGCTTCAGCACGCAGGGAACCCTCTCCACCTATATTGTCGACTGTGCGATATTGGTTTGAGTAGGCCCTTCTCTATGACTCTGAGCCGCAACTATGAACGACTTGTTTATTCATGGCTAAGGCCTGTGACCACTGGCATCCATAAAGCAGTGCGCTTCTTGAGATAGCCCCCGCATCCCCCCAGCCTCTTTTCCCTTGACTCCAGCTCCTCAGAAATCTTAGATATCTACCTATCACCATGACAACGCCTACAAAAGATAATGGGTTCTTGTCTGCGGTGAAAGCCGCTATCGGCCATTATCACATGCTCGCCCAAGGAGATGCCGTCCTGGTCGGTGTTTCCGGCGGACCAGATTCTGTGGCACTCCTGCATAGCCTTGTGGCGATTGCCCCCAAGTGGTCTCTTCGACTGGTTGTCGCACATCTGAACCACCAATTGCGCGGCCCGACCGCGGATGAGGAAGCAGCCTTTGTAAGCAAGATAGCTGCCGGTTTGGGGATTCCGTGCAAAATCGCTTCAAGGAATGTCGCGGAATACGGGATCAGATACCGGTTATCTGTCCAGGAAGCGGCAAGGGCTGTCCGTTATGCCTTCTACGATGAGGTCGCAGCCGAGTATTCTGCTGACAAGATCGCCCTTGGGCACCATGCGGATGACAGTGCTGAATCAATCCTCATTCACTTGCTCAGAGGAACAGGTCCACTCGGCCTTGTCGGTATACCTCCTGTTCGTGACGGACGCATCATCCGGCCGCTCATTGATCTGACCCGGAAAGAGATATTGGCCTACCTCGAGCGGCACGGATTAGAATACGTACTGGACCGTTCCAACCTGGACACCGATTACCTTCGAAATCGGATACGTCATCAACTCTTGCCCCTCCTGAGGGAGGAGTATAATCCCAACATGGTCGATGCACTGAATCGGCTTGGATCAATCCTGGGGGACGAAGAGGATTT
>JAFDFO010000302.1 GCA_019309815.1 Deltaproteobacteria bacterium | reverse complement strand
TAGTGGTTCACCGCAAAGATTATTAATTAGCCGCAGACCCACGCAGACAGACACAGACAAAAGATCTCACCGCCCGCTTCGCCCGTCCGCCTCGCTCTGCCATCGGCTTAGCCTCAGCCAAATGCCGGGCTCTGCTTGGCAGGAGGGCGGGCTCGTTCGAGACGCAGAGGGCGCAGAGTGTGAGTCTCTCGCCCGCTATCGCTCGAGCCCACAGAGCCGCCTTCGCCAAGGCTATGGCGCGCCAGGGACCTCAGAGATTTGACCAGATTTCCTGACCCCGGTTAAATAGGCTCCGCCCGCCTGCCATTGCAAGGCCCGTCCGCCAATTGGCGCAGCCGAGCAGGCATTTAACGGGGCAGGGACGGGAAATCTGATCAACCTGCCGTCCCGCTTCGCGGGAACACTCTCCATCCAGCCACAAATATCTTGGCAGCGCAAACAAATTGAGTCACGAGCCAGGTCAGGTTGCTTAAGGTACAGCAGCTTTCTCCCGAAGGGCTTGGCCAGCTTGTCGCGCCGACCTGTCCGCCGTAGCTTGAGCGAAGGGGGAAGTCTTGACGTAGGCGGAAGCTTTCACCGACGGTTTCTATAGGAGACCGGCCCTCTTGAGGTAAGCGCTTAAGTTCCATATACTAAGTCCTTGACTGCGGTAATTAAGTCAGAGGCCTCATCCATTCTGGCTTGTATTTGCTCTTTAGTGAGTTTTGCATAATCCTGATAATCTGCTTCGGACCTATCTTCAAAGGCTTTTTGGAGTGCTCGCCCGTGTTTCCTATTCAACAAACCTGTCAATACGAACTCCTTTTGAAAATAGGCTATGAGCCCAGAATGCCTTCTAAACGACCGACCCTGAGATATAGCCAAAGCAGATACCGCATAAAACATGGCGTAGTAGACCCGATTTGCGGCTCCTCGCAACGAATCTCGCTCAAATAAAGCTTCGGCATCATCAAGTGCCTTATCAGCATTTTCCAGGCGCACCTTTGTGAGAGCCTTCAGATCCTCTTCTGCAAGTGTCATAGTCTTACCCCCTCTTCAAGAACAGCATGAACAAAAGGTGATCTTGAGAATGGGGGACGAGTTATTTCATCACTTGTATAATAATGAATATCAAGTAGCACGCTATGTTCCGCTACTATATCAATGGCAAGATCCGCTACTGCATCTCGCTGTTCCTCCGACAGAACGGAAGTTGTTTCCAGTAATATGTCATAATCTGAATCAGGCTTGTCACGTTCCCGGACCCTGCTTCCGAACCAATAAACACCTACAACGGTTGTTCCAAGGATCTGACGTACTCTAGCAGAGAAGTATTCAACAATTTCATCGCTCCTCTTTTCACTACTTTGTTCACTCATCATAGTTTGCCCTTCCTGTTGGTTTTTTTCCGGACTTCAGTTTCTATCACACAGTCTTTCCCGAGTTTAGATAATCCATTCTCCGGCCTGCTTCTTGAAGGGATTATCCATAGAGCACCTCCCCTTTCTCAAGTATCTCCTCAATGAAGAAATCCCTTGTAGCCGTTCTTTCCTCAATCTCTTCCGGCGTGTAAACAAGAGGGGACACAGGAAATGTTCGGGTAATATCCCTCAAGAGTCTTTTAACTTCAACCCATCTGTCAATGGGTCTTTTTTCCGTATCCTTGATGATTAGAAGATCAATATCACTGTCTTCAGTTGGCTCGCCATAAGCGTAAGAACCAAAGAGTATGATCATCTTCGGCTCATATTCTTTTTGTATCTTGTCGGCCATTTCCCGGATAATCTTTCTAACCCTTCTGTCACCGGTCATATCCTTACCTCCAGAAATCTCAGATCCCTGTTATTTCGTTTCTTTCCTATATGCCAAGGACTCGGTATTGCTTATTAGTATATCTTAGGGATGGGACCCGTTCGGAACGACGCTGATGGGCTCACTCTTGGCCATCATCTCATAAGCGTCCTGCACATCTTCCTCTAGTTCTTCCAACGTTCGGCCTTGACTAAAGATGCCAGGTATCTCAACGAGTCTCCCAACATACCATCCGTCATCTTCCCAATACTCCAGGGTAAATCGGTTCATTTTGGTCTCATAGAGCATAACATCTTGGGGCGAAACACATTAAAATGAACGACAAGACGTTCAAAGCGCCAAAGAAGTTAGGTTTCTTTGATCCAAGTACTTCTTCAGACGTTCTGCCAAGTCAGTATTGTAATGGTGAGCCACGAGCAGCACATTCAATTGTGGCTCATCCAATTCAGGGTTGGCTCGCGAGATGGCTCTCCGCGATAGTTGAATTACAGTCTGAGAAAGCGAGCGCATGCGTGCTATTCGTTCTGCGACAGACGCTTTACGAAGAAGCTGGATTTGAAATCTCTCTGCCTTCGGGTGTGTGTCGCTTGAGAAAAGGGGGATGTTCATAGAGGGTTCCTAATTAGCCACCCTTCGACTTAGCTCAGGGCAAGCAGACCCGCCACGCAGACCCGCCTTCGCTAAAGCTTCGGCGCGGCACGCAGACACAGACCCGCCGTCGCATAAAGCTATGGCGCGGCAAGCAAAAACAAGTCTCTCACCCCGATACAGTCGTTCCTCCTTACGGGGCAGGCAGAGATCTCAGAGGACGCAGAGTTTTTCACCGAGACAAGTGGCCCGTCTTCCCCTTTACGCCTAACGATAGTATCCACTATTCGTTAGGCGTAAAGCGAAACACGCATGCCTGCGGCAGGCTTCCGCCTACGTCAAGACCACACTAAGACATGCAGGACAAGC
>JAFDFO010000301.1 GCA_019309815.1 Deltaproteobacteria bacterium | reverse complement strand
ACACGCGGGGGTCGCTGACAATTGATGATTGAATATTGACGATTGACGATTGAAAACATTTTTCAATTTTCAATTTTCAATTTTCAATACTCCTAAGTACTCCCAAGCACCGTGAGCAGATTGTTCGATGCTGCTCATCCGCTCCCACTGAAGTATCATGTATCCAGCAACGCTCGCATTTTTCCCCACGCGCCGGACCGACTCCAATAGCAAGACCGGGAACCTTGGTGCTCTGGTATGCATCAGAACTGCCCGCAACGCTCTCGCTTGCGAGGCGGGCGGGAAGACTTCCTTCGGCTACAACCTCCACTTCTGAAACGATGAAAACCGTGCGCAGTTCATCAGCATTCGGCTTCACCACTGCGCTCAAGGTTTCCGGCATCGACAGGGTCACCGCTGCATCCAGGGCGTGGCCGATAATCTTCTGAGTTCGTGCCTCTTCCAGGGCCTTGCTCACCTCCCCCCTGAGGAGCACGATAGACTCCCACCGCTCGGCCAATTCATCATCAGACAAGTCCTCATTGACTTCCGGTAATTGGGTCAGATGCACACTGGGGGGTCTTGCATCGGTGCCTGGCATGTGAGCCCAGACCTCCTCGGCCGTGAAGACCAAGATTGGGGCCATAAGGCGCACCAGGGTTTCGAGTATCATATTAAGGGCAGTCTGAGCTGAGCGCCTTGCAGTTGATCCTTCGGGCGAGGTGTAGAGCCTGTCCTTGAGAACGTCTAAGTAAAAAGCTCCCAGGTCCACCGTGCAGTAATTGTAGAGGTCGTGATAGACCGCATGAAACTCGAAGGCCTCGTACGCAGTCCTTGCTCGCCTGACTAACCCCTGGAGGTGGTGAATGGCAAAGCGATCGATTTCCTCCATCTCCACATATGGTACGGCATCCGCTGCCGGATCAAAATCGCCCAGATTTCCAAGCATGAAGCGGCTAGTATTCCGAATTCGACGGTAAGCGTCCGTGAGCTGTTTAAGAATCTTTTCTGAAATTCGTATGTCGTCCTGGTAATCTGACGCAGCAACCCACAATCGCAGGATCTCACCACCATATTGATCGATGATTTCATTTGGTGCGATCACATTCCCTTTGGACTTGGACATCTTTTCGCCTTTTCCATCCACCACAAAACCGTGCGTGAGTACACTGCCGTATGGGGCCTTGCCACGGGTGCCAACCGCTGTCAGAAGGGCGCTATGGAACCAACCCCTGTGCTGATCGCTCCCTTCCAAGTACATGTCCGCCGGCCAGTTAAGATAATCGCGGCCCTCAAGCACGGCCGCATGGCTCACGCCGGAATCGAACCAGACATCTAAAATATCCTTTTCCTTGTCAAATTTGTCGCCCTGACACTCAGGGCACTTTGTCCCCTCAGGCAGCAGGACTCTGTAGTCCGCTTCAAACCAGATGTCAGCACCGTGCTGCTCAAAGAGGCCGGCAACATGCTCAATGATTTCCGGAGTGATGAGACGTGCGCTGCATTTTTCACAGTAAAAGGCGACGATAGGAACGCCCCATGATCGTTGGCGCGAGATGCACCAGTCCGGACGGTTCTCAATCATGCCATAGATGCGGTCACGTCCCCAGTCCGGAATCCAGGTGACTTGGTCTATGCACCGCAGGGCCTTTTCTCTGAGCCCCGCGTTTTCCATGGAGATGAACCACTGCTCGGTCGCTCTAAAGATCACCGGTTCCTTGCACCGCCAGCAGTGGGGATAGGTATGCTCTATGCTGCCCTCTCCAATGAGGGCCCCGGGTTCAGCCAGCTTGGCAATGACCACCTTGTTTGCGTCAAAGACAGACAGTCCTTCAAAGAAATCGACATCAGTAAACCGGCCGTCATCATCTACCGGTGAGTAGATTTCCAGCCCATAGGCCAAACCCATCTCATAGTCTTCGCGTCCATGCCCCGGCGCGGTATGCACACATCCGGTTCCTGTGTCCAGGGTTACGTGGGAACCAAGCACGATCAGGGATTCGCGATCGTAAATGGGGTGACGGCACTGTTTACCCTCAAGCGTCCTGGGGTCGATCTCTCCCAATACCTGGTATTCCGATATCCCCGAAGCCTCCATACTCCTTTCCACAAGATCACTGGCCACCACGTAGACTTGGTCCCGGCCCACGTCCACCGCTACGTACCGGAAGTCGGGATGTAGAGCCACGGCCAGATTGGCGGGAATGGTCCAGGGGGTTGTTGTCCAGATAACCAGGTAGACATTCTTTCCCGAAAGAAAAGGATACGCTTCACTAATGTCAGAAACCACATGAAACGTGACGTAGATTGAGGGCGATGTCCGGGCATGGTATTCCACCTCTGCTTCTGCGAGGGCGGTTTTGCACGTACTGCACCAGTAGATGGGTTTCTTGCTCTTATACAGGCTTCCATCAACAGCAAATTTGCCGAATTCCCTTACAATCGTAGCCACATAATTGTTCTTCATGGTGAGATAAGGATTGTCCCACTCACCCATCACGCCAAGTCTCTTGAACTCTTCCTTCTGAATTTCGATGTATTTCTCGGCATAGGCCCTGCAATGTCCCCGGACCTCAACTTGACTCATGGCTTTCTTCTTCTCACCAAGCTCCTGGTCAACCTGGTGTTCTATGGGAAGACCGTGACAATCCCAACCGGGAACATAGGGGGCGCTAAATCCGTTCATCTGACGGGATCGGATCACGATATCCTTCAAAATCTTGTTGAGCGCTGTCCCAATGTGGATATGTCCGTTTGCGTAAGGCGGTCCATCATGGAGGA
>JAFDFO010000300.1 GCA_019309815.1 Deltaproteobacteria bacterium | reverse complement strand
AAAACCGCGATCACCATAAAACCTGATTTTCGCGATGCGCAGAACCAGTTACAATACGTCCAGAAGAGGTCCGGTAAATCCGATGCAGCCATTGAAGCCCTCCTTGGTCAAGTTCCTTCTGAGACTCGTCGAGAACCCGTCTCCCTAGAAGACCGCCCTGGGCCGGTGGCGATTGCAGCCCGTCCCGGACCTGATCCCATTGAAGCCCGTCCCGGGCCGGTTTCCATTGAACGCCATCCTATGGGAGTTCCAGTCGGGGCTCGCCCCGGAACAATTCCGAACGCCATCTTCACAAGAATACCCGGAATGACTCTCCCGAGAGGTTCATTCTTGTTTGATATCCAGTATAAGTATTGGCGTCAGCAAGCAGGGCTGGAGCTGGAAGATCTGGAGGCATTGGGTGCTGATTCAAGAGAGACCGATGTGCATGTATTGATCGGGGGGATACGGTACGGCCTAACCAACAATCTTACAATTGGCGTGATTCCTAAGTTCTTCCTAAAACAGGTTGATCTGCCAATAACATTTCCAGTGACAGGTCCGGGAAGAATGGTAAGCGGAGAGGGATTGGACGCGGAACTTGAGGTCTCTGGACTCGGAGACACGGTATTCTTGACCAAATATCGCTTCTGGCACGCAGGAATGACGCATCTTTCTGCATTCCTGCAGGTGAGTGTGCCGACAGGTGATAAAGACGCCGAGGCAAAACACAAGGGGATAGTTCGAAGGATCCCCCTGGGTTCCGGAAGCGTTGATTTTGCTCCGGGCATTGCATTGACTACAGTAAAACGAAAGTTCACAATCAATAGTGATATTTGGTACGTGTTCACGGATGGGCGACAGGCTGGTGATGAATTTCACTTCGACCTAGCCCTGTCTTTCCCCCGCTGGCACAACTTCATTCCCGTAGCGGAACTGAATTACAGATGGGCTGATACTGCTGAAAGAACTGTGTTGTATCAAACGCAGCTGGGACAGCCCCCGATCTTTGGTCCGCCTTGGTCTCGTACTACCGGAGGGCCCCAGGTCAAAGAAACGACACTCACGGAAAAGGGTGGGTCTACTCTGTTTCTATCACCAGGTCTCCAGTTTTTTTTGACGAAAAAGCTTAAGGCCGAATTAGGGGTCAAGATCCCCGTGATCAAGCCAGAAGACGGGTGGGCAGAAGAGGCTGTCTTCCATGGGGGCTTGATGTATTATTTCTTCTAAACCTGACACCGACCAAGTCGGTCGGGGTTTTGGAGGCAACGTGCGTAGATTCTGGGCGTGTACAAGTTATGCAATCCTTATTCTCATCAGCACAGCCGTCCTTTGTGTGGCCATGGACGACATGTCCACCGAAGCGGAGCGCCCTTCCGTTATCATTGAGAATAACGTGTTGTATCGGAATTGCCTTGTGGGTATCAGGATACAAGGCACAACCCCGGTAGCACTGAGAGGGTGCAGGATCCATTCAAATGGGATGGCAGGAATCGCCGTTGATAGAGAGGCAAAGGTCACGGTCGTAGGCTGCGATGTATCAAAGAATGGAACTGGGGGAATCAATGTCGGCGAAGCTGAATTCACAATGGTCGGAGACGACACAATGCCGGGCAACAAGGTCGCCAAATCAGGCAAGACCAGAAGCCAGGGGGAAACTGACGGGCTAGCAGTCAAGATTCTCAACAACAGGATATACATGAACAACGAGGGAGGCATTAGGTCAATTCCCCGAAATCACAGCAAGGTCAACTTGGTTGTGGTCGGAAACGATATATACGGGAATAAAAAGGGTGGTCTCAGAGTAGAGAACAATACCAAACTCAGGGCCAAAGGGAACGACATCTATGAAAACGGGACATTAGGCATTGCCTCCATGCAATCGGTTGTCCCCCCTGAGTTGGACATCTATCAAAACAGCGTAAGGTTCAATGGTGGACCAGGAATACATGTAATCAACGGCCGTACAGGCGACATTGGGATCAGAAACAACTGGGTGTACAATAACCAGCGCTCGGGTATTGCATGCGGTCTGGTGGATGACCCGGACAGTGAACTCCTGGACCTCAAGATTATTAACAATACCATTGTGTCCAATGGCAGCGGTGGTCAAGGGGCGGGAATCAGAAATGACGGCGAGGGCAAGGTCATTATTTTGAACAACGTTGTGGCCTATAACTATGTTACCGGCATCATGACGAAGGGCTGCGAAAACTATTCACACAATCTTCTTTTTGAGAACGGGTTTGTGGGGGAAGGAACTCATAGCGCAGGGATAGCTGTTGACTGGGCCGAGGCCATGCAGTACGCGGGCTGCATGGCAGGTGGAAAAGGTGACCTTATGGGGGACCCGCTTTTCTTCAATCCGGATAAGTACAACTTTAGTCTCGGAGGCGAATCGCCGGCCATCGATGCTGGCAGTGCGACGGGTGTGTACAACGATGTTTCTTTTCCTCCGTCAAAGGGTGGGGATAGGAATGACATGGGTGCCACCGGGGGGCCGTATGCTATCCAGAAGTAGACAGGGCATCCGCATCGGATTTATTGGACGAATATTGCTCGCGTTGGTATTCGTCGCGTTTGGCCTGGCTTCCATTTGGTATATGCAACCAGTTCCTGCTGAGTCTGCGGAGAAAAGAGAGATCGCGCCTCCCTACGACATGAAGATTCAACCCCTTAAGACATCCCAGTGCGGGCGCTGTCACACCCGTTACTATGACCTTTTGAAAAACGACGGTGGCAAACATAAGATACCGTGTCATCAATGTCACGAAAGCTACC
>JAFDFO010000089.1 GCA_019309815.1 Deltaproteobacteria bacterium | reverse complement strand
TTGGCAAATCTGGTCTGATTCACACAATGGTTAAAGCGGACGGACTCATCAGGATCGATATGAATTCAGAAGGATTGGACGAGGGAACTCCCGTGAGGGTGATTCTATTCTGAGCGCCACACCCCATGCGCTAGTGTTGCGTCCCGTGAATAACTTACATAATTCCATGATTGTTTCTTCCCGCATAAAGACGACGTGTTAAATCCGAAATTCGAATGTCGAAGCACGAAACAAATCCGAATGACCAAAATTCAAATGACCGAAACACTTCACAAACCTTTTAGAACATTAGAGAATTGCGGCTTGCGCCTTGAGAACATTACGGATTTTGGTCATTGTTTCGAATTTCGAATTTTGTATTTTAACGAATCAACGCGGATATCATCAATGCTTTGGCTTTTGTAAATAACTTCTGAGACGCAACACTAGAATCTACTACATGATGCAGGGAGGCCTTCGCCTGAACCCGGATAATGCCTGCCCTGTATGGACTTCAGAACTACGCTAAGTGGCAATACTCCCCATTAACATCAGCCGGACTTCTCGACAGGCTTCTCAACCAGAAATGTTTCCACCTTTGCTTTGCCTCTCAGATCTTCGACGTAGGCAAGTACTTTTTCTCGGACTTGCTGCTGTTTTTGACGTTCACTGATTCTCTCTTTGACTTCCTCGAAAGGGACGGTCATCGCAGGCTTTTTGTCGGTCACTTTAATCAGATGGTATCCGAATCTCGTCTCGACAATGTCGCTGACTTGCCCCGGTTTTAAGGCAAAAGCCGTATCTTCAAACGGTTTCACCATTTGTCCCCGTCCGAAGTAGCCGAGGTCCCCTCCCTTGGTACTGCTGGGACATCCGGAATGCTCTTTGGCAAGAGCCTCGAAATCCTCACCCTTTTTTACCTTCTTTTGGATTGTCTCAATCTGCTTGCGAGCTTTGCCTTTCTCGGATTCGTCCGCTTCTGGATCGACCTTTATTAGAATGTGGCTGGCCTTCACCTGCTCAGGCTGTTTGAAACGATCCAGGTTGGAATCATAGTAGGCTCTCATTTCCTTGTCCGTCACAGTGATTTTCTGGACTATTTCCCGGTCCACGAGCTGTTCAACGGCTATCCCCCGCTTCATATGAGACTTCAGGTCGGCCTCAGTGAGATTCGAACTGCTCAACATCGTCTTGAATTCGGCTTCATCCGGATATTGCTTCTTGAGTTCGTTCATTTTTTCATCGACTGCCGCGTCCGTGACTTTCACGCCCTTCTTCTTGCTCTCCTGATAGAGCAACTCGTAGGCAATGAGATTATCCAGCATCCTTTTTCTCATCTCTGACAGCTGGGTATCACTGACAGGTCTACCCATCTGGAGAAGCTGCTCCGTGGCACGACTCAGCTCTCTATCCAGCTCCTTTTGAGTGATCACAGATCCGTTCACCTTTGCAGCCGGATCCCCAGAAGGTTTTTTTTCTGCGGCTAATACGGGGAGGGTCATCAAGACTATGGCCAGACCTGTTACTATCGTCATAGACCAGGTTCCAAACTTTGATTTCATTCGCGTGTCTCCTTTCCGGCATTGCGCGAACTAATGCCCGAACGCGCATTGTGATCGGGGGAGTATGGGTGCAACGGGCCACTCTGTCAAGGGAAACTGGGTGGTTTCGCAAAGTCATATGAACAATCTCATCGCCATGTTGCAAGCCTCAGGCTTTTCCGCTATGTTCGTGTCCACCTATTCTATCATCGTGTTCCAGAAATTATTCAGAAAAGTCAAAGCAAACAGAATCTCCGCGGCCAGTCATTAAGATGTAAAACTCGAAGCACGAAATCCGGCACGAAGTGAAGCTTTGCGCTAATCCGAAACAATGACCAAAATCCAAATTCTCAAATGTTCTAAACAGGTTGTGAAATGTTTCGGTCATTTGAATTTTGGTCATTCGAATTTGCTTCGTGCTTCGATATTCGAATTTCGGATTTATAATATCACCTTTGGGGCTCTTGGCGATCTCGGAAAGTATGTAAGTTATTCATGGGACGCAACACTAGCGTGTTAAGCGAGTTGGATTCCTGATGAAAATCATGGTCATTCTCTTAGACGGCATCGGTGACCGTTCCTATGAAGTTCTGAACCAGCGGACGCCGTTGCAAGCTGCGGCTACGCCAAATTTGGACCGATTGGCTTCCTTGGGCAGTAACGGCCTGTTTCACGCCACAATGCCGGGCCAGTGTCTACCGAGCGAGATAGCCCATTTCCTGCTGTTTGGATATGAGCTGAATGAATTCCCCGGCCGCGGGTTGCTGGAGGCAGTGGGGGAGGGTGTGGCGTTCGATGATACTGACGTGTTGTGCCTGGCGCACCTGGCCAGTGTGACTTCGGATAAGGGTCTCCTGACCCTCGTCCAGAAGCGTCCTGATATGGAGGACGCAGAACTGGGTCAGCTCTTTTCTGCCATCAGCAATTACGAAATCCATGGCATCCGCTTTCAGCTTCAACAGACCCGCGGCAATGACGCTATCTTGATCATGAGCGGCCAGGCTTCACCGCACGTATCTGACTCCGACCCCATGATCCCTGGTCAGAAGATAGCCCGCATATTGCCGATATCCGAAAACTCCGAGCCAGAGCAGGCCGGGCTGACGGCTCAGGCTTTCAATGCGTACTTGTCCCACGCTTGCAGAGCCTTGACAGAACACGAAGTGAATCGCCAACGCCAGAACAGAAACCTTCCTTTGGCCAACTTCCTGGCCACGCAACGTTGTGGCCGTCGGATCATGCAGGAACCCTTTGATCAGCGGTGGGGCATGGCGGGCATGATGATCGCATCAGGGTCTATGTACGCTGGTCTGGCCCATGAGATAGGCCTCACATTTGTGCGAGTCAAAGACGGTTCGAATCCGGGCAAGGACATTCGCGACAGAATTCGTGTGGCCCTCACGGACGCTTCGCACGACTTCATTCACGTTCATACAAAGGTGCCGGACGAAGCTGCCCACAAGGGAGACCCAAAACAAAAGGAGGCGGCCATCGCTGCCCTGGATAGTGGCCTCGATGAATTGACCAAAGCGGCGGAAAGCAGGGATGACTTGTTGGTTGTGGTCACTGCTGATCACTCTACCCCCAGCATGTCCTCTCTCATCCATTCTGGCGAGCCTGTGCCGGTTACACTGGTCGGCGGCAGCATTCGTCGGGATGAAGTTGATGCTTTTGATGAAGTGCGGGCAGCGGGCGGTTGTTTGGGCCTGCTGCGTGGACAAGAGTTAATGTTGACGATTCTGAATCATGCGGATCGGTCCGCGTTGCTGGGACACCGCCTTGGTGGGGAGGAAAGATATTATTTCCCACGTACCTATGAGCCGTTTAAGCTCACCGAATGAATCGTTTGTGTCTGGTAAAGGGGTTGAAGCCGGGTAATGTGGAGTGCCTATTCGGGCTGGGTACAGGAATCGAGGGCCGCTTGCAGCGTTTCGGCAGCTAGAAAGGCACAATGGACATTGTCTTCAGGAAGGCCTTCCAAGACTTCAAGGATCATTTCGCCAGTAACATCTTTAACATCCTCCGCCATCTTTCCGATAGCTAATTCACACGCAACTGAGGCGCACACTGCACTGGAACCGCATCCGGTTGTGGTAAAGGAAGCCTCCAACACAACTCCCTGTTTAACGCGCAGAAAGACCTCGACAGTATCTCCACAACTTCCGGTTGTGCGGCTGCATCCCGTGGGACGCTCCATACGTCCCCCGAATCGTGGGTTACGCCACCGCTCATACACCTGCTCGCCATAGGTTTGAATCACTTCCTCGTTGATTTCCTGCTGCAGATGATCGGTGAACTTGTCAAACGGGTCGCTCATACGGGCATACTGATACAAGAGTTTCTTCGTGGCAGTCAAGGAGAAAGGGAAACCGGGTTTCTTCCGGGCTACGAAACCGTTGACATCCCAACAGAATTGATATAATTTTTTGCGCAACCAGATAACTCTATGCTCGGCAATCGCACTATAACCTATCAAAAAAATGTGGGTCAGGGCTCAGGGCAAGTTGAATATCCCGAGCTTGCCGTTGGGGGCGCGGGACAGCCCGCCGTCGCCAAGGCTATGGCGCGACAAGCGAAAAAGCGGAGTTCCCCTATAAGCGGGATGAGCCAAAAGATTTTGAGCTGTGCCGCAATCCCGCCGTTGGCGGGACAATGGGTCCGCCGTCGCTCAAAGAGCTATGGCTGGACAGGGCCTTAGACGCGTTTTTGAGATAGGTTCTAGATAAAACCAGTGGGATGTCGCACAGGACCCTTGCGGAAGAAGGGAAAAAGCCGAATATGGACCTCGACAAGAGAAGGACCCCGAGGATAAGCTTTCACCTGGAAGTAATCGTAAAGGATTGCGAAGGGACAACAGAGATAACGGACCTCAGTCTGGGTGGCCTGTTTATCCGGTTGGAAGACCCGGCTCACTTAAAAGAAGGTGATGTTGTCCATCTTGTAGTGCAACTTCCGCTCGAAAAAACCCCTCTTTACGTTAAGGTCAAGGTTGTGCGTGTGACTTCTGAAGGCATTGGTGTTGAATATATGAACCTATTGCCCCATCAGGAGATGATCATAGAACAGTGTTTTCACATCTTCAAAAGCACCATGCCGGCTGCCAGTAACTAGTGCCCATCCATAAACGACATAACAAGTGATGGAAACTAGCTAAGCAGAGCTTCATTATCCCCCTGCCTCAAAAAAGATAACCCGTATCGCTATGCCGGCAACTGCCTAGTGTAGATTAGTACTGAGGGAAAAATAATATGCCTGGAAAAAAAGACACCCTAAGGGTTCGCGCTAATGTGGAAGTGACTGCAGCCTCCCTTCAAGCCATCGTGGCAAATGCCAAGAAGATCTCCGGGCCAGACGAAAAAGGGGGGTATCGAATTGACACAGCAGACAAAACCAGTGAAATGATATCTCGCTTTCTCCTGGAGAACGACTTTGAGAGCTTTGTCAAGAATATCGAGAACTATAGGCGATAGTTTCGCCTGTGCGTCTGATGAGAGAATACGTCGTCAAAGAAGGATCTCTCCGGCCTACAGATAAAGGCCTATCCATCCCCTACAAGAAATCTTTGAACCCCGCCCAATACGAGGCCGTGACTACCTTACAGGGGCCCCTTTTGGTGATTGCAGGGGCCGGAAGCGGAAAAACCCGGACCCTCACGTACAGGGTTGCCCGGCTCGTCGAGCAAGGTGTTTCCCCGTCGGCCGTTCTGCTGCTGACCTTTACACGCAAGGCATCCCAGGAGATGCTGCGAAGGGCTGCGGTACTCCTTGACCACCGGTGCGAGAAGGTGTCCGGGGGGACATTTCATTCGTTTGCGAACCTAACCCTGCGAAGATATGCGGAGAGGATAGGCTTTGGTTCTGGATTCAGCATACTGGATCGAACTGATGCAGAGGATGGGATCAATGTCTTCCGCACCCGGATGGGTCTGAATCTCAAGGATCGCCGCTTCCCTCGCAAGAGGACTATAGCTAACATCTACAGCAAAGCCGTAAACAAAGGTGTTTCCATCGATGAAGTTATTCTCGAAGACTATTCCCATTTTCTGAAGGATACCACGGATCTCTTGCGCCTGCATGAGGCTTACCAGGCCTACAAGCGGAAGAATCTGCTCATGGACTACGATGATCTGTTGATCTACTTGAGGATTCTATTGCAGGAGAACCCGGATGTGCGGGAAACACTCTCGAAAATGTATCAGTATATCATGGTGGACGAGTACCAGGACACGAACAAGATTCAGGCCGATGTTGTCAAGTTTCTCGCTGCCACGCACAACAACGTTGCGGTGGTGGGAGATGACTCTCAGAGCATCTATGCCTTTCGCGGGGCCAACTTCCGAAACATCATGGATTTTCCAGAAATGTTTCCGGACACAAAGATAATTAAGCTGGAAGAGAATTACCGGAGTACCCAGCCTATTCTGGACATTGCCAATGTCATCATTGACCGGGCAGAGGAGAAGTACACGAAGATCCTTTTCACGAAGAAGAAAGAAGGGGCCCTGCCGGCTCTGGTGGTTGCTGAAGATGAACGGATGCAGTCCCAGTTTGTCAGCCAAAGGATTCTTGAACTGCGCGAAGAAGGGGTTCCGTTGAATGAGATTGCGGTCCTGTTTCGTGCCAGTTATCATTCGTTTGACCTGGAGATCGAGCTCAATCAGAGAGATATTCCCTTCGTCAAGGTGGGTGGATTCAAGTTCATGGAAACCGCTCACATCAAGGATCTTCTTGCTCACCTGAAGGTATTGGCAAATCCTCTGGACAGCATTAGCTGGCATCGTGTCCTTCTCATGATAGAAAGCATTGGGCCCAAGACCGCAGAAGAGATATTCGAAAGTATTGCGCGCTCTGGAACCGGTCTCCAGGGTTTGTCTGCCGTCAAGCCGAAACCGCGCTATGCCCCAGCCTTTGACAGACTGAAAGGAGAGCTCGAAGACCTTGGCGGGGCACGGATTCCTTTGGAAGAGATCGGGGTCAGGCTCCTGCAATACTATGAGCCAATTTTAGAAAAGAAATATGATGACTATCCAAAACGGCTCAAGGACCTGGAGCAACTCGTGACGATTATGGAGCGCTACCAGCGACTGGAAGAGTTTCTCTCTGATATGGCTCTTGAGCCCCCGAATGCCAGCGTGGACGACGCCTTGGCTACTGACTTTGAGGATGAGCACCTGGTTCTTTCCACCATCCATTCCGCAAAGGGGCTTGAGTGGCATACGGTTTTTATCATATGGGCACTAGAAGGCCGCTTTCCCGTGTCGTTTGCCGCGCGTAGCGATGAAGAGATGGAGGAAGAGCGTCGTCTTATGTATGTGGCGGCCACGCGAGCAAAAGAAAATCTCTACTTCACTTGCCCGATAGACATATATGACTGGAGTACGGGAAGTGTTTTTTCCAGGCTCTCGCGATTCATCGATGGAATTCCTGAAGACATACTCGAGCCGTGGTCACTGGTGGGCGACTAGGGACAGAACCAAGACGCCTCGACCAGAGTCTGACGTAGACGATTACGGCACATAAATCCGGATTTCGAATTTTGCTTGTATTGGGATGAAGCTGATCTTCAGAACTCACGTAGCATTACCGTTAAGATTCTATGATACCTCTTCGAGACACAATCCGTTCTGAAACCTATCCCATTGTCAACAGTTGCATCATTTCGATCAACGTACTCGTTTTCTTTGTGCAGCTGTTCCATCCGCAGGGCTTCCATGCATTCATCAATGTCTACGGGCTAGTCCCGGCCCGCTATTCGGTTCCTCAGGTTTCTGCCGAGTTTACCACTGGCCAACAGGTTTTTTCTTTTCTCACATTCATGTTCTTGCACGGCGGCTTCCTCCACTTGATAGGCAACATGTGGTTTCTCTATATTTTTGGGGACAATGTGGAAGATCGGCTGGGACACTTCCGATATCTAGTCTTCTATATGATGTGCGGGTTGGCGTCAGGCATCTCCCATCTCTTGCTCAACTGGCATTCTCCGATACCAACTATTGGTGCCAGTGGGGCCATTGCCGGTGTGATGGGGGCCTACTTCGTTCTCTATCCCCGAGCAAAGGTTCTGACGCTGATTCCCATCTTCATCTTCTTCCATTTTGTTGAGCTTCCCGCATTCCTTTTTTTAGGGATATGGATGCTCTTTCAGTTCATTAGCGCTGCGGCATCTTCTGTCCAGGCTGATGGTGGAGGCATTGCCTGGTGGGCGCATATCGGAGGGTTCGTTTTCGGCATTATCTTTCTAAAACTCTTCGAGATCCTCCCAGCGCTGGGTGTGACAGCAAAGGGGCGAGATCTGACGAAAAAGCGGACAACACACAGGTTACAAGTGGTTCGTCCTGTCGGATCCGGGATAGACCCTGACCTGTACGGTGTGGTTTCCATCACAGAACACGAGGCCCTGTTTGGGGCCCGTAAACTGATCAACATCGCTGAAGGTTTCAAAAAGAGGACCTTCTTCTTGACCATACCTGTGGGTCTATCCGAGGGACAGAAGCTTCGGTTAAAAGGGATGGGA
>JAFDFO010000088.1 GCA_019309815.1 Deltaproteobacteria bacterium | reverse complement strand
GATTGCGGCACGGCAAGAGGCAATTAACTTGGTGTCTTTGTCCGAAAAAAGCCCCTTTAGAGTGAGACGAAGATTGACATCCCCCTTGACTCGCGGATGGAAAGACAAAATCATGAAACATGCTTAAGTCAGATTCTCTCGAAATGTCAATGTTAACATAGAATGTGTACTTAAATTGCACGCCCAAATTTGTCGTATTTCTTCCATTCGTACCATTGTTCGGGGTGCTGATTTATGTATTTCTCAAGCAATTTGAGTGTCCGCACACTATTTGGCACACTCCCTTCGCAGGGAATCCGGTGCAAGAACAGCTTGTATTCCTTTTTCTCCTCTCTCTGAAGCACTCCAAAGAGCAACACAGCCCCGGTTCTCTTGCAGAGGACCTTTAGCATTCTGTCGGGATGAATCCTTCTCCCCAGAAATTCCATCGACTCCTCACTGTCCCCATGCCACTCATCTGTCTCATCACACTGCGTCACAAATATCTTGTTCTCACTCAGAACCTTACTTGCTTCCCGAAAGACATTTGTACCGTTACCTGGCACAATAATTTCTAATCCGTCGCCATTTGCGCGAGGTACGATGATATCTTTTAGCTTTTCCGTCGAAAACTTCGCCAAAGTGACTGTGCCGTATTTTCTCACTGCAAGATAAATGGGGAGAAACTCCAGTGCACCATAGTGAGCGCTGGCGATGATGACTCCCCGCCCTTCCCCAATAGCATCCTGCAGTACTCGCTCATACCCATCGAAAACCACCTTCGAAACTAAAAACCTTCTGAACTTCGGCATGGGGAGAAACCCGTTGAACATCTTCTCCTGATAGTGCTGGATAATTCCTTTAACAACACCCCGTGTAATCTTATCTACTTCTGAAGGTGTCCGATCCCTCATGGCCTTTGCTATGTTTTTCCGTATCCTCTTTACTTGCCCGGGTCTGCACAGAAAATACAGCCTTGCAAGGATCCATATGTAAGCCCTCGTGACCCAAATCGGCGAATGCGACATAACGAACAAGTTGAATCTGAACTGAAGGAATTTGCTCAGACTAATGTTCAGTCTGAACTTCCGCCTCAATTTGTTCAATGAAGACAGGGGCAGCGCCTCAGCTATACTAGTCACATCTTCCCCCTTCCTTGCTAGCTATCAGTTCTTCGCTGTAACTCGCCTTGCTTAGAAACTCTACCGTTGCAGTTTTGCCCTGCAAACTCCTCACGCCATGAAGGACAATATTTTATCACATTCAGCAATGTAATGTCACGTTTAAATTACCCCCCTTTGTTCCGTTTGTTCACAAGATATTCACAGAAACGCAAGATGTAGTAATTGAACCCCAGTTCAGAGTAATATGTAGTATAATTACTCTCTGTATAAACAGTTTTTTTCTTCCGCAACAAAGAAGGGCCTTCAGGCTTCCTCTTCCCAGAACTACAAAGGAGAGTTATGGGCCACGTGTTCCCCCGTTTCACAGCTCTGTTACCACGACGGCAAACAAGATCCTGCCCTCTTCGCCTCTGCAGAGAGCCATTTATATACGTTTCCACATACCTATGTGACAAATATCTTGACCCAAGACTCGTTGATGTGCGAAAATTGACGCTTTAGCGGTGGTGGATACTTGAGCTATCAACGACTACCGCGTGAGGAGCACGGCGACATGAAGTCGGAAACGAGCTGTCATAATACGAAGGCGATCATAGATTATGTGCGCAGTAACAACCCCGAGAATCTCCACCTTCTGTTTGAGCCGTTAAGAGGCATACTTCCCGAGGGGGATGATCCCGAGCTCTTCCTCACCGACCAGAACAACTGGATCAGCGTTGAAGTATGCCGCGCCGTCATGGAGGCGGCAAAAAGAGCCACCTCAGATGAAATGGCAATGTACAAGGCAGGATTTGAATCAATAACGCAGAAGAGGCTTGGTTACATAGGCAGAATAGTGGTCCGAGCCCTTTTTTCGCCAAAGTATGCCATTCAGAAAGCGCCTAAAATAAATGACAAAGTCAACAAGACAAAGAAGGTAGAAATCGTCACAGCTTCTAATACCCACGCCATTGTCCGACTGCACTGGTTTGAAGGCTTCCCCGTAACACGTGATTTTTGTCTGATAAACAAAGGCATTTACCAAGCGATGTCCACAATATGGGACCTTCCTCCAGCTAGTCTGGAAGAGACCGTGTGTTTTTTCGAAGGTGGCCCGTATTGTGAATATGACATGAGGTGGGAGAAGAAGTCCCTGATGAAGCTGTTCTTTCACCGACGCAAGTTGAGGAGGGAGGTCCTTGACTCGTTGCTGAAGGAGATGGAAACGGACAAGGACATAATCCGCCAGAAGTATCAACAGGTAACACAACTGAATGTGGAGCTGGAGGAAAAAATAGCCTATCTCATGAGTCTCCAGGAGGCTAGCCAGGCGGTGGTCTCCATTCTCGATGAACAGAGCCTCATTCAGACAATCATGGATCTTCTCACCACAGTGATTGGCTTCAATAGAGCTGTACTTTTCTTGGTTGACGAGAAGCACGAGAACCTGCGGTTTGCTCAGGCGTCTGGTGCAGTAGATGAATTGGTTCAACCTTTGACAGGATACGACATACCCCTGGATCGAATGAGCAACATTATTGCCCGGGTAGCTGCCACGGGCCGGCCTATATATGTCAAGGATGTGAAGAAGTCTGGTCTGCGACAAGAAAATATAATCATACACACCTTCCAACCGGAGAATTTCTCGGCTGCTCCCCTTATTGCCCGAAACAAAGTAATTGGAGTACTTGCAGGAGAGATGCCCCCAAAACCAGCTGAGGCGGCAGAACCTGATTTGAATCTTCTTATGGCCTTTTCTAACCAAATTGCTGTTGCCATAGAAAACGCCCGGCTATACCGGGATCTCGAAAGGTCTTACGTTTCAAGTCTTCAATCTCAGAAGATGGAAGCCGTAGGAAATCTGGCAGGGGGAATTGCCCATGACTTCAACAACATCCTCCAAGCTGTACTGGGCAATGTCAGCTTGCTTCTGTTTGACTTTGACGAGCAAAGCCCTCATTTCCCTAAGTTGAAGCAAATAGAATCGGCTTCCGAACGCGCCAGCGGACTGATCAGGCAACTCCTCACTTTTAGCAGAAAGGGAGAAAGCCAACCGCGCCCCCTTGACCTGAATTCCGAGGTTAAGGAAGTCAATAAACTCATCGCCAGTACAATTCCCAAGATGATTGACATTGAATTGCAGCTTGACCCGGAACTCAGGATGGTTGATGCCGACCCAGTACAAGTGAATCAGATATTGATGAACCTGGCCGTGAACGCGCGAGACGCTATGCCCGAAGGGGGAGAGCTGGTTGTCGGCACAAAGAATGTTGTCCTTGATGAGCAGTTCTGCCGAGCCCATGCGGGTTTGAGACCTGGAGGACACGTCATGCTCTGGGTTTCTGATACTGGTCACGGCATAGAGAAAAATACACTGGACCATATCTTTGAGCCCTTCTATACAACGAAGGGCCCAGGACAAGGAACAGGCCTGGGACTTTCCACTGTATACGGGATTGTGAAGGCTCATCACGGCCACATAAAATGCGAAAGTGAGCGAGGTGTTGGTACTACCTTCAAAGTTTATCTTCGAGCCTTGGTTAAGACAGAACAAGCCCTTTCCGAAGAAATAGGCGAAGAATATATCGTAACTCGTGGGACAGAGACAATTCTTTTAGTGGATGATGAGGCGGGAACTAGGAAATATGGTAAGGAGCTTCTCCAGGGGTATGGGTATACGATTCTATTAGCAGGAAGTGGTGAGGAGGCCTTGGAGATAATGACACAAGCGAAAAGCACAATTCACTTGGTAATCCTCGATCTTATCATGGCTGGCATGGGAGGCAAACGTTGCCTTCAGGAGATTATAAAGGTAAAACCCCAGGCTAGGGTCCTCATAACAACTGGGTATGCAGATAGTGAGGTCGTACAGCAGGCACTCGAAGCAGGTGCTATGGAGGTCTTGAACAAGCCCTTTCGAGCTCACGAAATGGCTAAGACAATAAGAAGAATCCTTGACATGACACCAATTTCCAATCAGATAACCGCTCGTAAGAGCCGGTCCGGATTGAGGGTCGTGAGCTAAAACTGGATGTGCCAGACCTTACGACTCCTCCCACCATTCAACTCTACTATGGCTAGGTTTTTTCTTTAGAATGAAGATCAGTGCAATCAATGTCTACAAGCTGCTACTGCCCCTAAAGTTCCCTATAGCCCATTCCAGAAAGAATGCTACCGCAGTAGACAATATTGTCGTGGAAATAGTCGCAAATGAGAATGGTTTAAACGGCTATGGGGAAGGTGCCCCCAGGCATTATGTAACCGGGGAGAGTCAAGATACTGCCAGCCAGGATATCAGGTCCTTATGTTTAGACGAGCGCTTTCCCTGGAACCTGACCCACGTTGACCAAATATGGCATTTTGGGAGTTCTGTCACTACAGACAAGAGCCAGAACGCTGCACTGTGCGCGTTGGAAATGGCGCTTCTAGACGTATTAGCAAGAAGACAGGGTCATAATATTCTGCACTATCTTCCCCGAGAATACCTTGCAGGCGAAGTCTCCTATGGAGGTACCATTCCAATTGCTGATCTTGATATGGTTAACAAGATCTGTGAAATGTTGAGACTGTTCGATATTAGAGAAGTCCGTGTAAAGCTAGGAACCGACTTTGATCACAGCAAAGTGACACTCGAGACCGTTCGTAACGCTTTGGGAGCAGAGTGCGATTTGAGGGTGGATGTGAATGGGGCTTGGGACTTGGACAATGCCAAGCGGCACTTACCCATACTGGTATCCAATAAGGTACACATCCTGGAACAACCGTTGATGCCACACGACAACAGCTTGCAAGAACTGGCAGATATTCTCAAGGGAACAGGCCTCAAGCTCATGGCTGATGAATCAGTTTGTTCGATGAAAGACTTGGAATATGCGATTGCGGAAGGATACTTCGATGTTGTCAATGTGCGACTTTCAAAGTGCGGCGGTTTCTTGAACTCGCTAAATATCATCCAGGGCGTAAGGGCATCAGGACTCAAATATCAGGTAGGGTGTCAGTTGGGAGAGTCGGGTATTCTTTCTGCGGCTGGAAGGGCTCTTTGCTTAATAAGCTCTGACGCCCTTTACTGTGATGGATCGTATGATGCACTTGTGTTAGAAGAAAACCTTACAACTCGGCACGTGACTTTTGGCCAAGGAGGCAAAGCTGGACCCCTTGAAGGTCCGGGTTTTGGCTTTACGGTGAACCCTGACAGTCTCAACCACTTTAGTGATGTGGCCATTTCCATTGACAGACCCTAACCGAGCCACCCCGCCTCGTCAGTAATTAGAACGGGGAGCTCACGGTGACCTCTTAAATGCGTGACGACTATAATGCATGGAAAAAAGATCAGGCACATGCCTTGACCAATTTCAGCAGGAGGGACGTATGGGTAATGTTTTCCGGTGGAAAGGATTCCTCACTTGCGCTCTACTTTCTGCAGGCGGCCAGCGAGGAGTTTGAATTCACTTTTGAGGTCCACGCTGGCGTATTCCCCCAACACAGGTATGCGGCATCCGAGGTGAGCAAGATTGACTCCTTCTGGAAGAAAGGGGGCGTGGAAATCCAATGGCATAACTTGGAAGCGTCGGATGACTCTCTTGAAAAAGCCGATGACCCTTGCGCTGTTTGCCAGCAGGTACGCAAGCTTCTGTTTGTGGAATTTGTTCGCAGGAAGACCCCTTCGGAAATGCATAACCTTGTGGTTGTGACTGCTTATACTCTTTGGGATTTGGTAAGCTATTCTCTGGAATACATAATGGGACATAACCTCATCCGCTCCGATGGAGGGAACATATCCCCCGGTCGGACGAGGTTTTTGGAGACGGGACAGCGATTTCACTCGGTTTTGACCATGAAGCGTGGCTACACCATGTATAGGCCAATCCTCAAGTATAACAAAGGCGATGTGGTCCGTATCATTCAACAAGCCTCCATACCGATTCTGAATACACCGTGTCGTTACGCACGGTTTAGACCAAAGAGGATTCTCGAAACGTATTACGAGTCGAGGCTGTTGTGTTTCGACTACGACAGAGTGCTTATGTTTGCCGAGAAATGTCTTAGCCTACCTGCTGCGGCCGAGTACGAATCAATGAGTGAAGACTTTCTGACTGGAGCTTTGGAGCCTGGAACGCTAGGATAGATAGAATTGAACATAGCTCTTATTAACGTAACTGGTCGAATGTCTTCCGACGGATCTCGCCTTATTTCCGCTCTACTGAAACGAGCCGGTCACCACGTGAGAAGTGTCTTTCTGTCCAGGCCACAGCCTCTCTATTACCAACCACAGGAACTCGACTATCTGAATGAGATACTGGCATCAACAGATTTAGTTATGATCGCCGTTTATAGTAGTTATGCCATTCGTGCCGTGCAGATCACCGAATACGTTCACCGAAAATATCCGGGCATGTTGGTGATTTGGGGAGGGCCTCACTGTATATCTGTGCCAGAGCTGGGGCTCCGATACGCTGATGGAGTATGTTTTTCGGAGGGAGATGAGGTTGTTGTCGACTTTGTCAATAAGGTAGAGGCCGGTACCAACTATTTGGATACGCCCAACATGGCGTTCTGTGTGAATGGAACCCACATCTTGAACGAGTCCTTGCCCCCTTTTGTGGATCTAGATAGTCTCCCCTATTATGACTACGATTTAAATGATCAATTCCTGTTGGACCGAGAACTCTTGCAGATGACGAAGGAAAGGCTGAGGGAACGTCTAGCAGGCTATCCATATCCAGTCCCAATTCTTTATTTTCTGACATCCCGCGGTTGTCCAAACAAATGTTCGTACTGTAACAATTGCAGATACGTTGCAATGTTCGGACACAACACCATGCGATTTCACAGCGTCAATCGAATAATTGACGAACTGGAAGATACGCTGGAGCGTCTTGATTTCCTGCAGGTCGTGGTTTTTGGGGACGACGACTTCTTTATGCGGCCCACGGAAGAGGTAGAACGTTTTGCAGAAAACTACAAGAAGAAGATAGGACTCCCCTTCGGAATTGCCTTAAGCGCTAGGACATATCGGACCAAGAAGATAGAAATACTCATGGATGCTGGCTTAAAGGTCGTTCAAATAGGCATACAATCTGGAAGCCAGAGAGTGCTTGATAAAGTTTACAACCGGAACATCAAGGTGTCAAAGACGAAAGCGGTTATTCATCAGATTGAGCCATATCAGCAGACCCACGGTATAGATCTCCTTATTGACTTCATCATCGACAATCCATACGAAACCGTGGAGGATATCATTCTGACGTATGAACTCCTTCTTGACATGCCGATTCGGGCCAGAATCAACATGTTTTTCCTCGCTTTCTTCCCGGGTACCCCGATCTATGAAAGAGCTCTCGGAGATGGCATCATTGAACCCTTCAGTGAACAAGCTTCTAGGTTCTATACCAGAAGCCGTGTTCGATACCAGAGGAACTACGAGACCTTCCTGGTTTTGCTCATTAGGTATCTTAGACGCGACGTCAGACTATCGCAGTATATCCCAAGGATTGCTTTCCGTGCAATGGGGAGCCGACCAGTCCGGACGATCGCATCTGTCCTCCCCGGGTCATTATATTCTTACCTGAGCAAATTAGTCCAGTAATGACCCCACTAGACATAAAACCTCCACGGGTCTGCCAAAAAAACTATCGAAAATAGAATAACGAGAAACAGGCTTTGCAGTTAAGCTTGGTGCTGTGACGTGAACGCGAAACGAGAAACATGGACGGTGGTGACCCCTTGTTCATGAAATGATGCTCAGGCCGGTCGGTGCCAAGTTTGGTCGGAAATGATCCGGTTGGTATGGTTCACACTGATTCAATCGCCTGCTCGTCCGCCCAGATAACCAAACCGGCCGTATAGGGTGTTTCCAGTTCTCGGCTGCTCGGCAGGACTCTAATAGTAAAACCATATTTGCCTGTCTCGCCGCACGGTATCTCTCCCTGGAAATGATAGTTTCCGTTGCCGCTGGAACCTGTTGCTCTCATCTGCACGGTGTTTCTTTGGGTAAATTCATCTCTGAGACTCAACGGCCCAAAATAAGCCTCTACATCTACATCTTCCGGGTCAAGCTCATTCAAGAAGATCTCGGTCTCGATCTTGAGCCGTCCTAATACAGGCAATGGTTTGCCGTCCTGGACACCCACGCGTTCAATCCTGATTTGATCCCAGTTAGTCATGATCTTCTGTCGCCACAGGGCAAGGTCCCTGGCACCCTGCATATCCTCTCTCGAAAGACCATTGTGACGTCTTGAGGCACCGATGTAGCATTTATTGGTATAGTCCTGAGCCATCCTGTGGCTGTTGAAAATTGGGCACAGATGGCCCATCGCTGCCCTCATTTTCTCCAACCAGCCACCTGGCAGGTTGTCCGAACCCCGATCGTAGAAAAGCGGCACGATTTCTCGCTCCAAAAGGTTATAGATATCGCGGCTCTCCACCTCGTCCTGAAGGTGCTGATCTTCATAGGTCTCGCCCCGGCCAATGGCCCAGCCGTAACTCTGGTCATAGGCTTCATCCCACCATCCATCCAGGGTACTGAAGTTCAAAACCCCGTTGGGAATCGCCTTCATCCCGCTCGTTCCACATGCCTCTAGCGGTCTTCGGGGCGTGTTCAGCCATACGTCGCACCCCTGAAGCATCATTTGGGCCACCCTGATGTTGTAGGCCTGGATGAACACAAATCTATGGCGTACCTCTTCTCGATTGGCAAAATGGACAATCCTTCTAATGAGCTCCTTAGCCGGGCCGTCCTGAGGATGAGCTTTACCCGCCATAATGATCTGAATAGGGCGTTCAGGATGGGTAAGCAATTTGACAAGCCGCTCCTCGTCCTGAAGAATCAGAGTCGCACGCTTGTAGGATGCAAAGCGACGGGCAAACCCGACAGTCAAGATTTCGGGGTTGAGTATGTCTGCAGAGGCATCCACTTCTCTGGCCGAGGCCCCCCAGTTCCTCAGCTGTGCTCTCAGCTTCTGTCTTGCAAAGGTAACCAGGCGCTCCCGTCGCCTCTCATGGGTGCGCCACAGCTCTGAATCCGGAATCCGCTCCACCTGTTTCCATACTTTCTTGCTGTCTGGATCTTCGATCCAGTTCGGTCCCAAATATCGGTCAAAGAGTTCTGCCATCTCCTGAGAAATCCAAGACGGGATGTGAATCCCGTTGGTGATTGAGTAAATGGGGATATCTTCCACGGGGTGTTTGTGCCAGATCCTTTTCCACATGTCCCGAGCAGTCACCACATGCAGCCGACTCACACCAGTGGCGTGGGCAGAGAGACGCAGCGCAAGCACCGTCATGCAGAATAATTCGTTATCATTGGCGGGGTCCTGTCGGCCAAAGCCCAGAAATACCTTGAAAGCAATTCCCAGGGATTCAACATAATCGCTGAAGTGTGTGTGCATGAGTTCGGGCGAAAAAGTATCGTTTCCTGCTGGCACGGGGGTGTGAGTCGTGAAGGTATTCGTGGCAATCACAAATTCCCTTGCTGCATCAAAGGACAGGCCGTGCTCCTCTTTGAGGATACGAATCCGTTCCAAGGCAGACAAGGCAGAGTGACCTTCATTCATATGATATGCAGTAGGTTCTATACCCATAGCGCGAAGAGCCCGAACGCCACCAATGCCGAGGACGATCTCCTGTCTGAGTCGCATCTCCCAGTCACCCCCATACAGCCTGGCAGTAATGTGGCGGTGCTCGGGGGCATTCTCTTTTACGTTGGTATCAAGCAGGTAAAGGGGCACGCGACCAACCATAAGGCACCATATCTGAATCCTGACTGACTCGCCGCGGATGGAAATCTCGGTCGTTACGGGATGCCCATCTCCATCCCTCATAAGTTGGACTGGCATGTTGGAGAAATCGATTTCAGGATAGGCCTCTTGCTGCCAGCCATCGGCATTCAGGTACTGCTGAAAATACCCTTCATGGTAGAAAAGACCCACCCCCACCACGGGATAATTCAGGTCGCTTGCAGATTTCAGATAATCTCCTGCAAGTATCCCTAGGCCACCAGAATAGATGGGCAAACACTGTGCCAGCCCAAATTCTGCTGAAAAATAGGCAACTTGTAAGCGATCTAAATCACTGGCTTTGGGGTCGGGTGAAGGCTCTATAGACAGATAGGTTTCCAGCGCCTCGTGGAGGCGGTCCATCTGGGCCAGAAAGCCTGCATTTTCTGATAGCTCCTGCAAGCGGCCCTGGCTAATGGCCCCAAGCATATAACATGGGTTGTGATTCGAAGACTCCCAAAGCTCAGCGTCCATGCGTCGAAAGAGGTTACCGATGTCATGGTGCCAGCTGAACCACACGTTGTTGGCAAGTTCCTCCAGAGGTTTTAGCCTTTCAGGAAGTGTGGCAAGTACATTGTACGTATAAATCGCCTTCATGAGCCACTCGTTCCCTTACACACAACGGCCAATTTGGCCTTGAGTTCTGCCAGATCGAAAGATTTGACTACATAGTGGTCGGCGGCAACTGATTTCACATCCTCTCTATAAGAGTCGTAGGCGGTGTTCAGAATAACCGGAAGGTCCGGGTAGGCATTTCGGATTTCCTGCAAAAGGTCGAGCCCGTTGCAGTCTTCCATACGTATATCCAGAATCACAGCGGAAGGTTGAGTGGAACCGATAAGTTCCAGCACATCCAGGCACCTGCCTGTAGCAACAACCTCGTAGCCCTCATCCTCCAGTTCCTCTGAACAAAGGGTCCGAATGCTCTTCTCATCATCAACGATCAATACCTTGGCCATAACGCCCCCTTTAGGTTTTTGCGGAGTCACTAGTTGATAGGAGAACCCCTTCAATAAAGGGATCCAGGTTGCCATCCAGAACTCCGTTGACATTTCCTACTTCAAGATCGATGCGATGGTCTTTGACCAATTGATAGGGATGCAGGGTATAGGATCTGATCTGGCTTCCCCAGGCTATTTCTTCCTTTTTCTTGTGGTCTGCCTGCCTCGCCGCTGCCCTTTTCTCTTCTTCGTGTTCGTGCAGCCGTGATTTCAAGACCTTCATAGCAATGGCCTTATTGCGGTGCTGGGAAGACTCTTGTTGACATTGCGCCACGATACCCGTCGGCAAATGAGTGACGCGAATGGCAGAACTGGTTTTGTTTACGTGCTGACCGCCTGCTCCGCTGGACCGGTAAGCATCGATGCGGAGGTCCTTTTCCTCAATGTCTATGACAACTTCCTCGCTGAGTTCCGGATAAACAGAGACCGAAGCAAAGGATGTATGACGACGGTTACTGGCATCGAATGGGGATATGCGGACAAGGCGATGGATACCGATCTCGCCTTTCAGATATCCATAGGCATAAGGGCCGCTGGCAATAAACGTGACACTCTTTATGCCAGCCTCCTCACCATGTTGAACATCTACAACGTTGGCTCTGAAGTTCTTGCGCTCAGCCCAGCGCAGGTACATACGAAACAGCATCTCGACCCAGTCTTGCGCCTCAGTTCCCCCTGCCCCGGCATTGATCGAGATAATGGCGTTCTTGGCATCGTCTTTGCCGCCGAGCATGCGTGCCAGAGCCATTTTATCGACAGCATCTTCCAGCGTGTCAAGGATCTCAGAAACCTCCCGGATGCTCCCCTCGTCATTCTCTTCTACCGCGAGGTCCAAAAGGACGCCGGCGTCCTCCAACTCATCGTGGAGCTGTTGCCAAGAATTGATGATACCCGAAAGCGTTGTTCTTTCTCTGAGGATTTCTTTGCTTTCCCCTGGAGTATCCCAAAAACCGCTCTTGGATATGATCCTTTCGATTTCTTCAAGTCGTTTCTGTTTTTTATCTAAGTCAAAGATAGCCCCTGAGTTGTTCCAGCCTATTTCCAAGAGATTGGATCCTGCTTTTTAGTTCAAGCGACATAGCAGTCCCTCCTTATTTGTGTGTTATTTGTTGTTTTCTGTATGAGTATTGCCGAAATGTGGAAGGATGATAGACATTCACTACCTGTGAACGAATCTCCTCCAAAATGTCCCTATCCATAAAATTAGGCTCGTCAAAATGCATCCTATGGCAAAAATGTCACCGTGACGAGCATAAAAGCTCTCGTGGCTCATCATCGGAAGAGCCCGGCTTCGCATCGCCTCCTCAAGCAGGGGCGTCTGGTCAAGAAGCCTGCCTACAGGATCCACATAAGCGCTGATACCCGTGTTGGCTGCCCTGGCCACCGCCAAATGGTTTTCAACCGCCCTGAACACGACCATAGACAGATGCTGATAAGGAGCGCTTGATCTGCCAAACCAAGCATCATTTGTGATGTTGATCAACAGTTGTGCACCGTTTTGAACCATTGAACGTGCCAGTTCCGGAAAGATGGCCTCGAAGCAAATCAATATCCCGATCTTTTCGTTACCCCACGAGAGGACTTGTCCCTTCTGTCCGGACTCAAAATCCCCGACGGCTTCCACCATCTTTCCCAAGAAAGGAAAATAGCGTTTGAGAGGCACATACTCACCATAAGGAACAAGATGTACCTTATCATATTTGCCCACGACTTTGCCAGTTGGGTCAACCAAATAGGCACTATTATAGTATCGAGTTCTTTGACCGGTTCTGCGAAAGGATGGACTGCCAAGAACGAAGTGGACCCCGGAGGTGCGCACAAGTTCAAGAGTTTCCTCGGTGAGATCTTCGTCGTGCAGAAAGTAAAACGGAAGCGCGGTCTCTGGCCATACGATAAGGTCCGGGCTGGTCTTCAGAGCATCAGTTGACAGGGTTGCATAACGCCGGAGGGTCTCATGTTGAAACGAAGGAAGCCACTTAACCGACTGGTCAATGTTCCCCTGTACCAGCGCCACTGTTCGTTTGGGTGCGTCCCCGATAATCCGGTCAGTTTTTTCTATACGCCAGGCGCCGTAAGCCAGAAACCCACATAGCACCAAACCAACGCCAACGAGGGGTTTCCATGCAAGTGTCCTATTCCTCCAAGCGGTGTTCGTGTTCGAGAATTCAAAGAGCACGCCGTTTACGGCCATAATAAGGGCCGAAAGACCATATACGCCTAATATATCTGAAATCTGAATCAGGTGCAACTGATCGTATTGCGAGTAGCCAAGATTCTCCCATGGAAACCCTGAGAGAAGGAATGATTTGATATATTCCAGGGCCACCCAGAAAAAGGGTCCAATCAAATAGAAGGGGAGAGACCTTTCACGGAGTTGACTGACAGCCACCGCAAAGAGCGCTGGATATACGCTCAGGTAGCAAAGAAGCAACATGAAGATAACTACGGACAAGACGGTCGGCACGTGGCCATAGTGGTTTATGACCCCCACTATCCAGTACAAGAGGGTGCCGTAATGGACCAATCCGGTCAGAAATCCGAGCTTTAAACTCGCGCGAGGTGAAACCCCCTTTATGGCGTACAAAAGCGGAACAAAGGCGACCCAGGCAAACCCTCCCCAATCGACCCTCGGAAATGAAGCGGTCATTAACAGCCCGGTTGTTACTGCCAGTATGATGCTGATGAGCCTTGCCTTTAGGACCATTCTTACCACGAGCAACCCCTCAATATCTTTCACAAATATTTTATGATAGGTAGCACTTTCTTGACGATAAAAAAAGAGAAATTCCGCGAGGTAGTGCTGACTTATTATCTCTGTTTTTGAAAGGGGGCGAGGCGCACGGGCCTTTATGTTCCTTAAAACGGATGGGGGCAAGAGCCCCTTGACAGTAGGCCCTGTTTTGTTTAAATTGAGTGGTCAAGATCGGCTAACGTTTCGCTAATATCGAAGCCAGCCGACAACTTGTTGGCCCTCTGTTTGTCATGTTGCGTTGTTGGTCCATTTTTGGTCGTCGAGAATGCACGATCTGTTATCTGTTTCACCCATGCAAATCATCGGAAGGTCCGTGATTCCTTAATCATGAAAACCGATCTTCGTGAACTGCTTACCAGGCTGGAGACTGCCACCCATCTTCCTACCCTTCCTCACATCCTCCTGAAATTGGTACAAGTTTGCGATAGCGAACTCAGCACGACCAAGGATATATCTCGGATCATCGGCAGTGATCCTTCCTTGACCACGGGCCTGATGAGACTGATCAATTCTGGCCATCATGCCCTGCCTCACAGGGTGACCAGTATTGAACAGGCTGTACCTCACATTGACAGGAATACGATCAAGAACCTCGCTGTTAGTGTCTCAGTGTATCAGGTTTTCAGTCAAACCGGAGATCAATCTGCTGCCCACGCATTGAAGCAGTTTTGGCGGCACTCCTTGATGTGCGCAACCCTGGCACAGCTGATTGCTCAGAGGACCTTCTACCCTGCACCCGATGAGGCGTTTCTGTCGGGACTTCTTCATGATATTGGGAAGTTGGTCTTATGGGCAGCTTTTTCTGGAACGGAGTCCGCCGAGGACCTGCTCCTGGCAAGTGAAGCGCGGTCGGGAACAACACACCACGAGGCGGGGGCTTGGATGATCCGCCAATGGAACCTACAATCGTTTATGGCTGATGCAGTACGTTACCATCACGAGCCCGTGCAAAGAGTTGTAGATGCCCTTCCCTTAGTCAAAATCGTATTTGTTGCCAATGCTCTCTGTTCAGAAACGGTTCAAGAAACTGATGCCAAGTTCAAGACAGCAGAACAGGTTTTCGCGTTTACCGCATCAGAAGTCGAAGAGCTGATGTCGTTGGCAGACAAAGAGGTAGGCCGGGTAGCAGAGTCGTTTGGGATAGAGTTTGGCCCTCCCGGCACTCTCCACCAATCAGTTGCCGAAAAAGATGCTGAAAAGCAACAAGAGCTTGTCCGTGCAGTCAGACAGATTTCTCTGCTTCAAGGTACACTCCAAAACGTGCTTGTGGCTGAGAGCGAGGAATCTGTGCTGGAAGTTGTTGGGCAGGGCCTCATGGTTTTGTTTGATGTTAATAGTCCTTTCTTTTTTATGTATGACCGAGGAAGGGATGTACTGGTTGGAAAACACGGTGGAGTATCCAGTCAAGATTATCTGATGCAAGAATTTGTGATTCCCGTCGAGAAGAAGACATCACTTCTGGCACAATCTCTTTCCCAGGGGATGCCTCTGGACTCTTTCGGCCAACTTGGAGAAGCTGATCTCAGCATTGCAGATAACCAAATCATCGGTCTAATGAAAAAAGAGGGGATGCTTTGTCTTCCCATGATTGCCCAGAAGCAACCTGTGGGTGTGATTGTTCTTGGAGTGGATGAAGCGCAGTTCACGGGCTTGTCTGGGGAAATCAACCTCTTGAAGATCTTTGCTGACCAGGCCGCTTTGGCCATAGTGACCGCAGGTGCCCGACAGACCCGGGCAACGCCGGTTCAATCCGAGAGTCTCACAACGTCATCAGCTGCAGTCAGAAAAGTGGTCCATGAAGTGAGTAACCCATTAGGTATCATAAAGAACTATCTCAAGATCCTTGGGCTCAAACTGGCTAAAGACAGCCCTGCTCAGGAAGAAATAAAGATAATTAATGAAGAAATCGATCGGGTTTCCGGCATCGTGCATGGGTTGGCCCAGGTTTCTCAACCAGGGGAGCAGAAAAAAGAGCCGGTCGACATAAATATCTTAATATCTGATCTAATCAAAATTTCGCACGACGCTCTTCTGATGCAATCCGGTATCAAGGCACACCTTAAGCTGGGATCCTCGTTGCCTCTGGTGATGACAGACAAAAACGGGCTGAAACAGGTCTTCATCAACCTCATTAAGAATGCGGTTGAGGCTATGCCTGAAGGCGGAAACATTTATGTCGATACTCGCATGGCCTCCGATGGCTTGGGAACCGAAATGGAAGAGGGCATAGCCGGAAATCAGCAGTATGTGGAAACCACCATCAGAGACAATGGGTCAGGAATTCCTGATGTCATTAAATCGCGGCTGTTTGAGCCGTTTGTTACCTCTAAAGGAGAGGGGCATGCTGGATTAGGCTTGTCCATTTCGCATGACATTATCAGGGGATTGAATGGAACGATGTCCTGTGAAAGTGATGAGACGAGTGGGACTACTTTCAAGATAGTCTTACCTACAGAGACATAGGGGGAGGGCAGCTTGTGGAAAGCGGAATGTCTTATGTACCAAAGGTTTTGATCGTCGACGATGAACCACGCATGTGCGACAGCCTAGAAGTATTGTTGAGTGATCAAGGCTACGAGACGAAAACGGGCCACAGCGGCAAAGAAGCGGTGGAATGTCTATCCAGAGATAGCTTTGATCTCGTTCTCCTGGATATTGTCATGCCCGACATGACCGGTCACCAGATCATGGACTACATAAACAGCCAGAACCAGGAAACCTTAGTCATTCTTATGACAGGGCATGCTTCCGTGGACTCTGCCGTGCAATCGCTGAGGAAGGGTGCCTACGACTATCTCACAAAACCCTTTGATTTTGATCAGCTCCTAAAGAGAGTGGGCAATGCCATTGATCAGAGCAGGCTGAAGAAAGAACATGAACTTGTCAGCGGAAAGCTCGAACTCACAGAAAAGCGTTACCAGTATTTGGTTAACGCATCTCCGGACATAATCTATACCCTAAATGGCGGCGGAACCTTCACATTCATAAGTGGTGCTGTCGAGTCTCTTCTTGGCTTCAAGAGTAACGAATTGATTGGAAAACACTATAGCACCGTTGTCTATGACGATGACGTAGCCGGGGCGAAATACCATTTTGACGAAAGGAGGACGGGTCAACGCGCCACCAGGGGTGTGGAATTGAGACTGAAGCGGCTTCACAGTCTGAATCGCCCCAACGGCTATCTGACGGTAGAACTGAAAGCTATGGGCATATATGATAGACCCATCGAGCAACAAGACAAAGAGTTTAGAGGTACCTACGGGGTAGCAAGGGACATAACCGATCGGAAACGCCTTGAAGCCCAACTGCTGCAAGCCCAGAAGATGAAGGCCATTGGAACCCTTGCAGGCGGCATTGCCCACGATTTCAATAATCTGCTTATGGGGATCGAAGGACACACATCCTTGATGTTTCTTAATATCGATGCTGACCATCCCCATCTTGAGCACGTCAGTGGAATAGAGGACATGGTTAAGAGGGGAGCACATCTGACCAAACAGCTCCTGGGTTTTGCCAGAGGGGGTAAGTACGAGGTGAAGCCCACGGACCTAAACGACCTCGTAAAGAAAAGCGCTGAGATGTTTGGACGAACAAAAAAGGAAATCAGGATACACACAAAATGCGAGAAGGACGTTTGGACCGTATCTGTTGACCGGGCACAGATCGAGCAGGTGTTGCTGAATCTTTACGTAAATGCCTGGCAAGCAATGCCTGGGGGTGGTGACATTTACATTCGAGCAGGCAACCTCATTCTTGATGAAAACTCCGCCAGGACTTTTGGCGCAAGGCCTGGCAATTATGTGAGGTTATCTGTGACTGATACTGGTGTTGGTATCGATGAAGAAGCACAACAGCGCATCTTTGAACCATTCTTTACGACTCGGGAAGTTGGCCGTGGAACCGGCCTGGGACTGGCCTCAGCGTACGGTATCATAAAGAATCACGGTGGCATCATAAACGTTTACAGTGTAAAGGGTCAGGGGACTACCTTCACTATTTACCTTCCTTCAGCTAAGGGTCTCATCAGTGAGCAGAATCCAGAAGAGAGGGCCAGGGAGATTCAGAAAGGACATGAAACGCTTCTGCTTGTTGATGACGAGGCCGTCATCATTGGTGTCGGTCAGGACATGTTGACTGCGCTGGGCTACGAAGTCATGTTGGCCAGAGGCGGTCAAGAAGCCATAGAAATCTACAAGAAGAACAAGGACAAAATTGCCTTGGTCATCTTAGATATGATCATGCCGGATATGAACGGCGGCGACGCCTATGACATCCTGAAGGAGATCAATCCGAACATCATGGTGCTCCTGTCAAGCGGATACAGTATCGACGGCCAGGCATCAGAGATACTGGAACGGGGTTGTGACGGTTTCATTCAAAAGCCCTTTAGCATGAGTCA
>JAFDFO010000299.1 GCA_019309815.1 Deltaproteobacteria bacterium | reverse complement strand
AAACCAGACGGTACGCCCCGTAAGCTCCTCGATTCCAGCAAACTCAGGAGCTTGGGATGGAAGCCGGGACTGTCTTTAGAGGAAGGAATAAAGAGAACCTATGAGTGGTATTGCGAAAATGCTGCTTGATGAGTTTTCTTTATCTTCTGCCAGAAGAAGCACGCAATTCATTATTGATGGTTTGGTCAAAAGCTCTCAAAAGGTGTCACTTCGACCAACCCGCGTCATTTCGACCAACCCGCGTCATTTCGACCCTCTCGCCTCTGTCATTTCGAGCGAAGGGAGAAATCTTGTGCCGTTGTCCGTTCACCGTTCGCCTTCTTTCGTCAGGCGCCGTCAATGTTCAAGGCTCACTCATTTCTCTGTCATTTCGACCCCTTCGCCTTTGTCATTCTGAGCGAAGGGAGAAATCTTGGCGGGGTAATATGCTGAAAAGATAAGATTTCTCCCTGCGCTCGAAATGACATTTGTATGCATTCTAACTTTTTGTGAGACCGTTACTATTGAGAGACTAATGGCAGCTCACAAACCCCCAAACGTACTGCTGTTATCCCACCGTAGCAAATGAGTTGCTGAGAGCCACAAACTCCTGAACACTCAAAGTTTCGGCTCGCCTTCGTGGATCAATCCCGGTGAGCTGCAACGCCGCCAGCACGCGTTCGTCTCCAAACCCCAGATTGCTCCCTGACAGGGCATTTTTCAAGGTCTTGCGCCTCTTTCCAAAGGCCGCCCCAACAACCTGAAAAAGAAGCCGTTCATTGCTTGCGTGGAAAGGGACAGGATGCAGGAATTCAATACGAAGCACTTGAGAATCTACCTTTGGCTTAGGAAAGAAAGCTGATGCAGCCACAGAGATCATGGGCCTCACATTGGCACAGTACTGAATCAGGACCGACAGCCTTCCGTAGCGCTTTGTACCCGGCCCAGCCACCAGGCGTTCGGCAACCTCTTTTTGAAACGTGAGAAATGCGGTGTCTATTACCCGGCGGAAATGAATGAGCTGTATCAGTACCTGAGAGGAGATATGGTAAGGAAGGTTGCCCACCACTTTCAGGGAGGTCTCAAATTTCTGTGCAAGTTCTTCAAGATCGCACTGAAGGATGTCTTCTTCAATGATCGTCACATTGCCAATCTCTGCAGCTTGGAGCTCATTGGCAAGAATGGTGGAGATGTTGCGGTCCGGCTCCACAGCCAAGACATGTTTGACCTGAGGGGCTGTTAGCAGGGTAAGCGCACCTAGGCCGGCCCCGATTTCAAGAACGGAATCGTCTGACTCGAATCGGGCACGCTTAATGATCTGTTCGGCTACACTGGCGTCTGCCAGGAAATTTTGTCCCATGGACTTCCGGGGGCGGATCCCTTTGGTCCTGAGAAGTTCACGAGGAGATTTCATCTACAACCTCCAACTCGCAACCCGCAACGCGCAACCCATCTGCGATACGCCGTTTGAGGCGGAGCCTCTAAATTCGGTCTATGTCGGCCTTCCTGCATAGTGCGCGGCCGCACGAAGGCCAAGAGGGTGTCCTGTGTCAAAAGCAGCGCCCTGGAGCACGACGCCCAGCAACTTCTCCTGCTTGACAAGCATCTGGTGGATTGGGACATCGTCTACTTCACCCTTTGCATGTGGACGTGTCTCTTCTATCAGTTTGAAATACTCTGGCAGATAGATCCCGCCGCCAAAACCCTTATAGATGGTCTCACCAGGCTTTGCATAGAGCGGTTCGGGCGTCTTATCGGAAAGTGATGTGATAAGGAAGCTCTCTTCGTCAAGCTTATGACACGATAGCAAGCCCACATTGCCAAAGCGTTGAGTCTCAACACCCGTGATGAGGACTGCACCGATGACACTTTTCCGATACCTCTGAAATGTCGGCAGTAGCTGTTGAATATGAGGTTTGTCTGAAAAGAGAAGACAGTCCGGCATGATGCAGGCAAAGGGATCATCTCCTACAAACCCCCTGGCGAGCCCGACAGCATCGGCCACGCCTGTGGGAGAAGTCTGAGTGACAAAGATGATTCGGCATCGCTCTATCTGGTTGTAGAACCGAAGGTCTTTTTCAAAGGGGAGGGCAGGGGGCGTCCAATCTCCTGTAACAAAATCTCTGAGCTGCGCTTTCCTGGGACTGATGATGATACAGAACTCTGTAATACCTGCTGCCATGCACATCTCAAGATGATGCTGAATCATGGGCTTTTCCCCTATAGGGAGCAGTTCCTTTGGGGTATGGCGTGTCAGAGGGCTAAGCCGCGCCCCCAGTCCAGCAGCTGGAATGACCGCTTTTGTGACTTGGATCATGATATGTTCCGTGTACTCCTATGGCTAATTCTTTTCAGAAATAACACACTTGTGTCAGTGCTTCAAACGCCAATCGAAAGGTGCCGTTCACCGTTCACCGTTGTCCGTTGTCCGACAACTGTTGCGTTATGCATAGCGCATGGCGGATCGCGTTTGACCGAAGCCCAAAACGGCTTTTTTTTAATCTTCAATCTTCAATCGTCAATATTCAATCCTAGGCCGTTGTCCGTCAAACGGCACACATTGTAGGGTCGGAATCCCATTGTTCACTGGTGTTTTTCAATCTTCAATCTTCAATCTTCAATCTTCAATCCTAGATCCCGTTTGACAGTTATCGTCTGTTTCTGATAAAAGACCCTTTTTATCCGCCTTCGCAAAAGACCCAGGTTTTGCCCGTGGATGAATGCGCAAACAATCAATATGCTACGGCGCGATGTCGCCCCGAAGCTGAGGCGGATAACCGCGTCGTAGCCGAAGGCGAAGACGGGTACTTTAGTGGGGAC
>JAFDFO010000298.1 GCA_019309815.1 Deltaproteobacteria bacterium | reverse complement strand
ATTCCCCTGAATTCATTGATTGCATCGATGTCACCGGCCATTATCCTGGCAGCAAGCATTTGAATTCTGGGATGAGAATCCGCCACGAATTTCTTGGCGACGTGCACCTTGTGCTCTGACTTGCTGGCACCTTCTAACAATAACACCCCCATCAGGGTCTCAACAGCAATGTCCACCAGCCCCCTGGCATGATAATCCGTGCAAAAATGGTCGTTTTGCTCCTTGATAAAACCGACCGCGTCTGCCAGTCGTTTTTTACCCTCTTCTATTTTCGCCCCCAGCGACTCTAATGACTTGGGGTACTTGTCTTTCTTCTTGCCCTCCAGCATCTTGAAGAAAAGACCCGAAGTGACACCCCCCACGGCACCGATGACCTGCAGCTGTGAAGTTCCCTCATAGATGGTCGTTATCCGCGCGTCCCGATAAATACGCTCCACCTCATAATCTTTCATATAGTACTTAACCATGGGTGTAAGCAGATTCGCAAAGCGCTTCAGTTCCTTTGACTCCTTTGCAGTCTCTTTGTCTTCTGGCCCGTGGCGTTCAAGTCCCTGTAGCTGATCAACGATGATTGAGGCTTCGTACAGAAGGCTTCGTGCTGCTTCAATCTGCACGCGCATGTTAGCCAACATGTCAAAAACAGCGGGAAATTCGATGATCGCCTTGTCGAATTGCTTTCGTTGCTTAGCGTATTCCAGGGCCTGAATATATGCTGCTTGCGCAATGCCAATGCTTTGCGCCCCAATTGCGAGCCGGGCGCCATTCATCAATTGCATCACATAACGCGTCAGGCCCCTTTTGCGCCGGCCCACGAGATGCGCCCGACAGTTCTTGAATTGAAGCTCACATGTTGGAGAGCCGCGAATGCCGAGTTTGTTTTCCAGTCGACGAACCAGCACGGTGTCGCCTTTTTCACACAGGAAAAGACTCAGACCCCGGCCCCCCTGCACATTATCCTCAGAACGCGCGAGCACGAGCAAAACGTCGCCGCAACCATTTGTGATGAAGTGCTTAACGCCATTTAAGAACCAGCAATCTTGCTTCTCGTCATAACTCGCCTTCAGGCCGATCGCCTGCAAGTCTGACCCGGCCTCCGGCTCTGTCAGGACCATGGCTCCTGTATATTCGCCAGAACTCAGCTTGGGCAGATATTCATCTTTCAACTCAGGGCTGGCAAATTCGAGAATGGTTTCGGAGATCTCCTGCAGACCAAACAGTGTCATGAAGCTTGCGTCCGCCCGCGACACCATTTCTATAGCCATCATGTAGATCGTCATCGGAAAATTCAGGCCGCCGTATTCGCGAGGAAGCGTGAACCCGAACAAATCCGCCTGGCCAAAACGTTTCATCGCCTCCTGGGCACCCGGCGCATAGGCCACCTTATTGTTTTCCAGGGTACACCCATCAACGTCGATTTCAGAAGCCGCGGGTGCCAGCGTTTCGGCAGATATTTCTCCAACAATCGACAAGACACGGCGGAAATTATCCTGAGCATCCTCAAAGTTCTCAGGAGCAAAGGGATAGGTCTCGTTTTCCGTGTACCCCTTTTCCCTCAGTTCAACGATCCGTTTGAGGCGCGGGTCATTTAAGTAAAACTCAATGTCCTCGTTATCGGTGAAAAAATTCGCCACGTTTAAGCCTTTTCCTTGTGGGCTTTTATCATCTTTGGAATGACCTCGTGGAGGTCGCCCACGATCCCGTAATGCGCAACAGAGAATATCGGAGCATTCGGATCCGTGTTGATCGCTATGATTCTTTGGGACTCCTGCATTCCGGCTCTGTGCTGTATTGCCCCCGAAATGCCGCAGGCGACGTACAGGTTGGGTCGAACCGTGACGCCTGTCTGCCCAATTTGGTATTCATGGCCGATGAAGCCGGCATCAATGGCCGCTCTGGAGGCGCCCACCTCACCTCCCAATGTTCTGGCAAGTTCATGGATGATTTCAAAGTTCTCTCGAGATCCCACACCCATGCCGCCCGCAACAATGATTCTTGCAGACTTGAGGTTGACCTTTTTCTCGGCTCTAACCCGTTCAACGATGTCGAGTATGAGGTCCTCGTCCGTAACATCGGGGTTCAGGAGTATAATCTCACCCCTTCTAGACTGATCGGGGTCCGGCCGCCTGATCACACCCTCGCGGACCGTTGCCATCTGGGGTCTGGTTTGAGGCGTTGCAATGGTGGCTATGACATTTCCGCCGAACGCCGGACGTACCTGCAAAAGCACATCTTTCCAGATTTTCTTGCCGAACTTGTAATTTCCTATTTGCAGATCGGTGCAGTCAGCGGTCAGGCCTGTTCTCATATGAGAGGCAATTCGGGGCGCAAGATCTCTCCCCTTGTTTGTTGCCCCGATGAGGAGAATACCCGGCTGATGCTCCTTGATAAGCTCAAGAGCAATTCGGCTGTACGGCAAGGTCAGATAGTACCTCAGTTTTGGGTGCTCAGCCACGTAGACCTTGTCAGCGCCATGCGCGATCAATTCATCAGCAAGACCGGCAATGCCGTCGCCAATCATGAAGGCAACCAGTTCCGTATCCAGTCGATCAGCAAGCTCCCTGCCCTTGCCAAGCAATTCAAGACTTACATCCGAAATGACTGCTTCTTCGTTTTCTGCATATATCCAAACGGCGTTTTCCATCATTTCACTTTCTAGACGATGTGCTCGTTTCGCAATTCGGCCATAAGGTCTGTGATTCCCTGATCTGACGTGTCGAAATGCCTGGCTTCCCCGGCCGTCAACTTCACGCTCTCCACACTCTTTATCCATGTTGCAGACCCCTGGAAGCCGCAAATCTTGGCAGGACATCCAAGCTCTTCAAGATCCCACAGAGGTATCAAGAGGCCTTTGCTCGCAAGCCTGTCTCGTTCCTCGCCGTCTTGAACACCCAGAAGGCTTTTCCCTTTCTTCCAAAACATGAGGCGTTTCGCCGAGGGTGGCCTGGGTTTGTCTGCTGAATTGGTCACCGTGAGAAGAAGGGGGAGGGTGCCGCGTATGCGTTCATGACCACCGTCGATCACCCGTCGAATGATCGTCTCGTTTCCGTCCAGATGTTCTATGGATTCGGCCAACGTGACCTGTGGAATACCCAGTTTTTCGGCAACCTGGGGGCCCACTTGGGCCGTGTCACCGTCAATGGCCTGCCTGCCACAAAATACGAGATCAAAATGACCGGTTTTACTAATAGCTCGTTCCAGTACGTGTGACGTGGCAAGGGTGTCTGCACCAGCATATCGCTTGTCAGTCAAAAG
>JAFDFO010000297.1 GCA_019309815.1 Deltaproteobacteria bacterium | reverse complement strand
TCCACCACGCCAGTGTCTCCGACCTTGTCTATCCTGGTGGTTTTGTCCTTTAGTCCTACGTTGGCAGCTGTGGAGCTTCCTACATCCACGCAGGGGCTTTGCTTGTCCTGGTTAGGGCGTTGACTCAAATAGTAGTTCCCGTTTTTTTCACCCGAAAGTGTAACAAACAGAGGATCCTTGGAGAAGTCTTTATCTCCCGGAGTTGCTCCCAAATACTCTTCACCATTTTTCCATACATTGTTGTAGTCATTCATGACGGTGGTTCCGGGTGCCTGGAACAAGTCGGTCCCGGTATATTTCACAATTCCACCCGTCTTGTTGTTGGTTACAATATTGTTCTCTACGACGGCAGTAAACTCCCCTGGAAACGGATAGCCCAAAATCACGCCTCCGCCTCTGTCCTTTTCCCCGTACTTCTGATTATTGGAATCGATCGTGTTGTTTGAGATGATGAGTTTGCTCAGATTGAACGATGTCACACTGATACCGCACTGCTCATTGTTAAAGATCAAGTTGTTCTTTATCGTAATGTCATCACCTGCGAATCTTTTAACCGTAGATACGGGACTGATCGTGATGCCGCAGACATTGTCATAGATGTGGTTTCCCTCAATATAAGGAGAGGCCACTTCTCGGGCTCCAATGCCAATGTGGTTAGCGAAGATAAAGTTTGCTTCGATTCGGGGTTCAGAAAGACCCCTGGAACCCACGCCTACGATGCTATTGTGATGGATGTAGTTATTGAAGATGTGGGCATTGTTGCCTCTACCGTTGCCAATCCCTATAAGGTTTTCGTAAATGAAGTTGTTGTATATTTTGGTCTTGCGGGTCAACACGCCTCTTCCGTGCAGGCCGATGCCTACGTGACCGTTGCGCATGATTTTGTTATTGACGATCGTCGGGGCAGAGTCCCACGCATTGATTCCGTGGCCCATACCTCCCTTGCCGCCGCCCGTAATGATGAAGCCTTCAATTCTTCCGGCCTTATCACCCAGGTAAGGCACGTGGATCGTGTTTACATTCCCTTCCATAGAGCCGCCATCAACGGTCGGCCATCCTATGCCTATCAAGTCCACGTTCTTGTCGACCACAACGGTCTCGTTGTAGGTACCTTCCTGTACGATGATGTCATCTCCTGAATTGGCCGCATCCACTGCTGACTGAATGGTGGGATATTCCGCAGGAACGTTTCTCTTCCCATCGACGGCATTGTGCTTGGTGCTCACATAGACCGTGCTTGGCTCACTATTGGCTTTGCCGTCATTTACGACCAACTGGATGGCATAGCAGCCTAATGCATCCACCGTCAGCGTGGGATTCGTCGTGTTCGAACCAGCAAGGGTCGTTTTGCTCGCTGAGGGTTTGAAAGTGAGTTCCCACTGGTAGGTCAAGGGATCACCATTAGGATCTTTGCTCCCATCGCCGTACAGGGTTACTTTGTCACCCAGGTAGACATTAGAAATGACCTCTCCCGCATTTGCTTTTGGAGGCCGGTTGCGAGCCCCGGTTACTGCGACCGTGTGTGGCTCGCTCGACTTGCCCCATCGGTCTTTCACGATAAGTTGCACTTTGTATTGGCCAGGGACATCCACCTTAAACCTGGTCTTAGCTGCTTGGGGCTTTGAAATCTTGGCTGCGCTGCCGCCTGGTTTGGCAACGAGCGTCCATTGATACGATATGGAATCTCCATTTGGATCCCCACTTCCGGTTCCGTCCAGCTTCACTTTGTCTCCAACGTATGCCTGTTGGGGAGAGTCGATCTGAGCCTTTGGGGGGTCATTTTTCCTTTTCTTTTCAGCGATGGTGAAAGGTCCTCCGTACGTCCCCATATCGTTGGTCGCTGAGCCCAGGGAAGGAGGGAAGTTCTTGTCCTGATATTTCGGGTCCGGATCCCCGGCATCGATGGCCGGGGAACCGCCCTTCAGATGATAATCATTGCTTCGCAAGTCCACGAACAGGGGATCGGCAATCACCCCATTCTTTTTCAAGTAGCTCTCTTCGTCCTCATAACCTCCGTAGTTGCGGCGAATGACCCACAGATAATGCGGATCAGCGCCCTCTGTCTCGTTGTTGGCAAAGAACAAATTGTGAGAATAGCCCGTACCCGCAGCCCGAATGCCCGCATCCCCGTTGTAGGCAATGATATTATTCTTAATGGTTGGTACCTTCGAGGGGTCCTCCTGGACAATTCCTGCACGACCGTTACCCACAATCGTATTGTTGACAATATCCATGGGCACGATGACAACTCTGATGCCCGCTTCCTTGTTGTGGTGGATAATGTTGTTATGAATTCTTCCTGTAGCGGCTTGGGTTTCAATACCAGCCCGAGCATTGCCGCTAACGGTGTTGTTACGGGCATCGATCTTTGAGACTGCCATACCTCCGCCGCCTGTTCCAATGCCGGCCATCCCGTTATCCATGATCTTATTCCCGCTGATCTTCACGGAAGACCCGTTTTCAAAGTAGATGCCTGCTTGCTTGTTGTTGCTTACGACGTTGTTGGTGATGGTGGCAGAGCTGCCGTTACAGTAGATCCCCGCAGGTGCATTTGCTCTTATGGTATTGTTCTTAATGGTAATGGACGCTGATATGCATTGCACACCAGCGCCGGATGTGGAATCTGCCTCTTCGATTTGCGTTGCATTGATGATGGTGAATCCGTCTAAGGTCGCGTTGTTGGCGCCACGAACAACAAAACCGCCTTTCTTTCCGCCGTCGATCGTGGTCACATTGGCAGATATGTTCCTGTTGGAGAAATCCTTGTTCCATCCCCCTTGCAGGGTGATGCCTGCTTTCATTG
>JAFDFO010000296.1 GCA_019309815.1 Deltaproteobacteria bacterium | reverse complement strand
CCCTTGATGCACGTGATCATGAGCGGAAAGAGTAGGGGGAGCGACAGAACAGAGAACAACGCCCCGCGGGCGCTCGCCCTAGCGATCATAGCAGCGATGATAGTCGTGCCCGCACCTAAACCAAATACTCCGCTGATGACCATGCTGAGAAAAAAGCCCGGAAGGTTTATCTGGTAGGCCATAAAGAGAATGAACAAGGGCACGATAATGAGACCCAATGCGGATAGCAGGGTCAGATTAAACAGCAGCTTTCCCAAAAAAACGGCCTGGGGACGGGCAGAGAGTTTCAGCACATCAATTGTGCCGGCTTCTTCTTCCTTGACAAATGACCGGGCCAGACCAGACAAGGCGGAAAAGGTCAGGAAGATCCAATGGAGAAGCTCACGGCTATGAGCGTGGTCACGGCAAACATCAGGATGGCATTCACAGCATAGCGGGTCCTGAATTCGCTGCGTAGATCACGAAGCCAAATGGCAATCGCCTCATTCAGATAGGTTGATGACCCTGTCAGCGTAGTCTGCCTCCCGTTTTTCGTTTGATGCTATGACGGTCACCCCTGATTGTCTCTGCCTGGAAATAATCTCTTCAACAACCTTTATCCCCTTGCTGTCAAGGTTGGACCCTGGCTCATCGAACAAGAGCAAAGGTGGCTTATGAAGCAGTGCCTGAGCCAGTTTCAGCCGCTGCTTCATTCCGGAAGAGTAGTCCCCACATCTTTTTGCTCCACGCTCTGTTATTCCCAGACCACCCATGATGTGGACACAGTCATTTCGATCGGCGGCCAAACCCCTCACCCTGGAGAAGAATTGCATGTTCTCCAGCCCGGTCAACTCATCATACAGCGACAGGACCGGAGCAACCATCCCTATGAAATGCCGTCTCGATTCCTTGGTTATCGGTTCGCCGTTATCAAACATTTCAACCTGACCGGCAGATGGCCTGACAAGACCGGCAATGATACGGACCAGCGTGCTTTTGCCTGACCCATTCCACCCGGTAATAGCCAACACGTCCCCTTGCTCCAACTGAAAGGAGATGTCTTTGAACAACAGCGTTTCTCCGTAATGCTTGCCTATGCCGGATAGCTTCAGTGTAAACATTGCGCTAACCGTGTACCATTGCACCCGACATTTTGTCAATGTTTGGGAGGCTCTACAGATCTGGAATAGGGGAGGTGGGGAAGCTACACTAGAAGATTTCTATGCTCTGTGTGGGACAAATCACCAGGACTCGGTCTCCGGTGAGAATGGGAGCCTTTTTGTATACCTCTCTTCCAAGGAGAAACCCCCTTCGTCAGTCAGCTGGATCACCTGGCCAACCAATCCATTGTCACCCGGGGGGGAGTCCTGGGCAGGCAACACCTTTGCCATCTTAGGATCGACCGATATTGTAACTTGCCCGGTCTTGTCGGTCTGGACCGGCAGCATGACCTTGTCGTGAACCAGGCAATATATATCACCACGATCATCTCTCCTGATCGATCCGCTGAAGATATTCTCGTAAACCGAAGAGACTGGCTTTCCCTTAAACAGAAAGACGATGTGGTCCGAGAGTTTGGTCGCCTGCATTCTGTTGTGGGTCGTAAAGATGACAGAAATCCCTTTCTGTCTGTTGATGTCCCGCAGTATCCCTTCAATGATGATCTGGTTTTCAATATCCACGTTGGATGTCGGTTCATCAAAAAGGATCACTTTTGGCGAGCAGGCAAGGGCCCGGGCAATCGCGACCCGCTGGGTCTCTCCTCCTGAAAGCCTGTGAGCGCTGGCTTGGGCAAAGTCACGCATTCCTACCAGATCTAGCACTTCGAAAACTATTTGATTCCTGCGTTCTTTCGCAACTTTTCGGATCCGGAGGCCAAACTCCACATTTTTGTATACGCTGGTAGTGAAAAGAATGGGTTGCTGTTCGACCATGGCCACTTCTCTTCTCAGCCCTTGAAGATAAGTTCTGGAGAAATCGACTTTCTTTGCGTTGTAGGCAATCTCTCCCGTGGTCGGCTGCATCAGGAAACTCAGAATTTCCAGCAGGGTCGTCTTGCCGGATCCGTTCGGGCCGAGGAGACCATATACCTTCCCCTTCTCTATCCGTAGCTCTGGGATGTCCAGAACCCTGCGGCGCTCATAGACCTTCGTGAGATTCTTTACCTCAAAAACCATCAGAGTTTTGCTCTCCCCTGCAGATAGTTGAAAAACAGGTTTACTGTGAAGCTTATCATCAGAAGGATCAGCCCTAAAGCAACAGCCAAAACGAACTCCCCCTTGTCATATTCAAGGGCCATGGCGGTTGTCATCGTTCGGGTAAACCCCTTGGCATTGCCCCCTAACATCATGCTGATCCCCACTTCTGCAATCACGCGCCCAAACGATGCTATGACGGCGGCCATGATGGCAAATCTCGCCTCCCGAAAGACCACTGCTGCCGTTTGCAGTGTGGTGGCCCCTAGCGTCATAGCACTTTTTCTGTAGCGGTCGTCAATGCGACTGATGGCCGCAATGGTGAAGGTTGTGACAATGGGAATAATCAGGATGACCTGACCTATAATCATCCCCTTTTGGGTGTAGAGGAGATCCAGAGGCCCAAAGATCCCCCGCCTGGATATGAACGCATAGACAAAAAGGCCGACGGCCACCGTGGGAAGGGCCAGGAGTGTGTTGAGAACGGTGACGGTGATTCGCTTGCCGGGAAATTCGTTGAAAGCGATTGCAAAACCGATGGGGATGCCAACGACACTAGCAATCAAGGTGGAGGAAGAGCTTACCTTCAGAGAAACCAATACAATGGTGAGGACCTCGGCATCCAAGGACTTCAGCAGCAGGATGGCTGAAATGAAGCTATCTAGGAGAAGATCCATTGGGCGGCGTTATTCAGTGAAATAGGTTTTTGTCCTCACCCGCGACGGTTATCAAAAAGGGGAGACGGCATAACGACACACTATTTTGTGTCCGAAATTGCGTCAGGATAGAAGAGTTGCTTGCCAAGAACCCGGTAGTCTGCAATGAGGTCCTGAGCTTCGCCCGATACCAACCATCTGGCGAATTCGTCTGCCAGTTTAAATTTCACGTGAGGGTGTTTTACGGGATTCACCGGAATCACACCATACGGGTTATGCAACGCCGGATCCCCCTCACAAAGGACTACCAGGTCCAGTGCTTCACTTCGCGCATATTTGTACTTGATGTACGTGCCTCTATCCGAGAGTGTATAGGCCCTTTTTTCATCTGCATAGACTATGGTTTTCCCCATGCCTTGCCCGATGGATAGGTACCACCGGCCCAATCCCGCAGGGTGGGTGAAAGTCAACTCTCCCTTGTTGCCCTTCTTCACTATGGACATGGTTTCGACTTCCAATGGGAGCCCAGTCGCCGCCCAAAGCGCCTGCTCCTTGGTATGGGTGCCACTGTCGTCACCGCGGGATATGAACTTGGTGCCAGTCGCAGCGATTTTCCTCAGGGCGCCCGCAGCATCCTGCATCCCCTTGATGCCGGCAGGATCCGCTGGCGGCCCAAGAATAACGAAGTCGTTGTGCATCACAGCATATCGCTTCGTGCCGCAGCCATCAGCTATGAAGTTCTCCTCTCGAGCCTTTGCGTGCACGAATATGACGTCCACGTTTCCATCCATGCCGTCCCTGATGGCTGCGCCTGTCCCCTTGGCAATGACCTTGACCTTTATTCGGGTATCATTTGTGAATGCGGGGAGGAGCACATCCAGAAGACCTGACGCCTGCGTGCTGGTTGTGGTAGACATCTTGATGACTTCATCTGCTCCGGAGTTCAGAACTGGCGCCAACAACAGAGTTGATATCGCCAGCAGCGCAACAAGCAATCTTCCCACCTTGCCTTCTCCTTTGAGCAGAATGTTCCCCAAGATACAGGAGTTCCCCTCTCTTTATGCAGCTCCCGACATATATGTCTGGGCACACACAATGTCAATCAGAAAACGGCGCTGGATGAAAGCGCGGCGCTTGTCTTGAAAGAAACAAATATCGGGGGAGATCAACTCAAGAAGCTGCTTGAAGCCGACCAGAAAGCCTGAGAGTGTTCCTGAGTAACCCTCCCAAGAACAACGTCCAGGTTTGCAGGCAACCCATTGGATAGAGC
>JAFDFO010000295.1 GCA_019309815.1 Deltaproteobacteria bacterium | reverse complement strand
TTCCATGGGTACATCGTCAATACGACCGCACCTCAGGCACCGCAGGTGATAGTGGTCCTGTGTCTTGCCGTCGAACCGCTTCTGCATACCCCCCAGCTCCAGCTTATGTATCATTCCCAGCCGGGAGAGAATCTCGAGATTTCGATAGACTGTTCCCAGGCTTATGCGGGGTAGGCGGGCACGCACCATCTTGTAGACATCGTCTGCGGTCAGGTGGGAATCAGCCATCCTGAGTTCTTCCAGGATGACTTTTCGCTGAGGCGTAATCCTAAGGTTTGAATTTGACAATGGCTTCTCAATCAGTTCCAGGAGTAGTAATAATAATTGTTACTGAGCAAAATATTCACTCTGCCACCCGCTTTGTCAAGTCTCAATGCTTCTCTGGGATCACTCCAGGGTAGGTTCTACTGATCTGACAAGACTGATTGGACCAGTTTCAGAAGTTCTTCTCTGCTTGATGAACCCTTGGGGATGAAATGATCGGCCCCGTACTCCTCGGCTGCTGCTCGATATTCCGGCAAATCATAGCTTGTGAGGATGACAATGATGATGCTCGCATTGTCTCCCTTTATTTTCTTGGTCAGCTCAAGTCCGTTTATCCCGGGCAACTTAATGTCCATGAAGATTAGATTGGGACCAAACGTATTGACCTTTTCCAGGGCCTCGGTTCCGTCAGCAGCCTCTTCGATGTCCATTGAGGGGAATTCAGTATCCAGGACTGCCTTTAGTGATTCTCTGAAAGTGACATTATCTTCGACGATCAACGTCTTAAACATGGTGGTTCTCCTGACCCGCCACCGGGTCTTTTGGGAAGGCGTCTACTGGTACCAGTTTGTGTGTTTATTCTTTACTGGACAATATCGGCATGGTAAATGGGGTATTCACTGTATTTACGGTTGGATTTGACCCTATTTTTGCTCGGGAAAAGGGGGGTGCAGCGCCGACGGAGTTGATGCGATGCCCCGGCCTCTTGGCTGAACTCTTGTTACACGGGGCATTTTCTGCTGGCTGGTCCTATTATGCGAAGAAAATGGAGAATCGTTATTGCTGAAGATTACACGATCCTGAGGGAAGGATTGCGGGCCCTGATATCTTCGAACCCTGACCTGGAGGTCGTTGGAGAGGCCGGAGACGGGAAAGAGGCAATCCTTTGCGTTGAAAAACACGCCCCGGACCTGGCATTGGTCGATCTGTCCATGCCCCGGACAGACGGTATGGATGCCATCAGAGAGATAAAGAGCCGATGCCCCGACACAAAGATCGTGGCCTTGACGGTTCATAAAGCCGAGGAGTACGTGCTTGCAGCCCTTGAGGCAGGCGCCAACGGCTATGTTTTAAAGGATGCCAACCGTGCCGAGCTGATGATGGCCATCCAGACTGTTCTGGACGGCAACTCGTATCTCAGCCCTGCTGTATCAGTGCAGGTCATAGAGGGGTATTTGGAGGGAAAAAAGGATCTGAAACCGACTTCGTCGTGGGAAACCCTTACCAAGCGGGAGCGACAGGTTCTGAAGTTGATCGCTGAAGGCCAAAAGAACAAAGAGATCGCTGACTACCTCTGTGTCAGTGTCAAGACCGTGGAGAAGCACCGCGCCAACCTCATGGAAAAGCTTGACCTGCACAGTGCCTCTGCATTGACCGCCTTTGCTGTGGAACGGGGGCTCACTACGAAATAGACTCTTCAAACCCCTCCGGCCACACGGCCCGGACGGTTGTCCCTGCCCCTTCCTTGGATTCGATTGAAAATGACCCGCCCGAAAGCTCTGTTCGCTCTTTCATGCTCGTAATCCCAAAGCCTGTTTCAACGTCCACGTTTTCAAGGACGCTCTCAAGATCAAACCCGCGGCCGTTATCCTCGATGACCAGCTCCAAAGAATCGTTTTCTTTGCTCAGGGAGACGCTGAGACGGTCTGCAGTGCTGTGTTTCGCAATATTGTTTGCTGCTTCCTGCAGCACCCTGAAGATATCCGTCTTCAAGGCCTCAGGAATGTCCGTTTCCTGAACATCGATCTGTTCTTCCACCCGAATGCCCGAATAGACAGCCCGAAACTGTCTGACAAACCAGGAAATCGTTGCCAGTATCCCCAGGTCATCCAGCATAGACGGGCGAAGATTCATCACGGTCTTTCTCACGTCTTCGATGGCGTCCTGCAGCACGGGGACCAGAGACTGCAATGTGTCAACAGTCGACGGAGCCGTCTCGTCTTTCAGGCGGTCAACGACTGTTTCAACGCCGAATTTGATTGCAGACAAGGACTGCCCGATGCCGTCGTGGAGATCGCCTGCGATCCTTTTTCTTTCATTCTCCTGAACTTTGAGGAGCTGGGTAGAAAGACGGCGAAGCTGCATTTCTGATTTCTGGAGCGCTTCCTCCCCTTTCTTTCGGTCGGTGATGTCCCGGTTGCCGGCCCTGCGGCCCAGCCATTCACCATCAGAGCCTGACACAGGTTGGCAGCAGTGGCTAATCCAGCGTGTTTCGCCGGATCGCGTTATGATTCGAAAATCGAGATGGCAGGCCTGATCTGACTCGAACTCTTCCGTAATGTGTGCTTGTACGGCTTCCCGATCGTCGGGATGGACAATCTTTACTAACTGTTCGTAGTCTTTCATCAAGAACTCTTCCGGCAGGTAGCCGGTGATGCGCTCACAGGACGGAGAGACATAGAGCAAATCTTTTTCAGGACCCAACCAATACTCCCAGTCATAGGTGAAATCGGCCACGGTTCGATAACGCAGTTCTGCCTCAGCCAGCGCTTCTTCGGCCTGCCTTCGATCCTTTACTTCCTTCTTCAGCCTCTTTACGGTTCTCGTAAGTACTGACGTG
>JAFDFO010000294.1 GCA_019309815.1 Deltaproteobacteria bacterium | reverse complement strand
CTTATGGAAAACCTGTCCGACAAACAAGCACAGGTATTGAAGTTTCTTGTGGATTTCAATGCAGAACACGGGTTTCCACCGACTCTAAGAGAGCTTTGCCATACTTTTGGGTTTAAGTCACTCAACACGGCACATTTTCATCTCAGGTCTTTGGAGAAAAAGGGCCAAATTCAGATTCATCCCGGCAAAGGGCGCGGGATCACCCTGCCTGGAGCGCGTCCCTTGTCTGAAAGACAAATTCCTGTGGTGGGCAGGGTTGCGGCAGGTATGCCTATTGTAGCGCTTGAGAATATCGAGGAGTTTTTGGGCATAGATAAGCGGTTTTTTGGAACTGAGGCATGCTTTGCGGTTCAGGTCAAAGGGGATTCCATGGTGGGTGCCCATATTCAGGATGGAGATTATGTGATCATCAAGATCCAGGACCAGGCCCAAAACGGTAATATCGTGGCTGCCCTCATTGAAGATGAAGTGACCCTCAAATATTTTTACCGGACTATGGACCAGATCAGGCTGGAACCAGCCAATCCGAGGTACTCTGCCCTGATCTTCAAAAAGGATGATCCCAAGTCTTTTAGAATACTCGGGGTCATGGCGGTGTTAATACGGAAAGGCGCAGGGCGTAAGGCGCAGGGCGTAAGGCGCAAGGCGCAGAGGGCATAGCGCATGGCGAAGGAGCTGAAAGCTCAAAGCTCAAAGCTGAAAGGAAAAGATGTAGGGGCGGGGTTTATCCCCGCCCGGGAGGGCATAAAGCCCTCCCCTGATCAACTCGCAACCCGCAACTCGCAACATGCAACTGACCAGTGACCAATGACTAATGACTAATGTTTGTTCACCTTCACGTTCACAGCGCTTTTTCTTTTCTGTATGGCACATTTACCCCTGAAGCTCTAGTACAGCGGGCAAAAGAGATGGGATTCGATGCTGTTGCCTTGACAGATAAGAATGGCCTCTATGGGGCTGTCCGATTCTACAAAGCTGCTAAATCCGAGACCATTCAACCGATTCTTGGGTCAGAGGCGACCCTCTGGGATAGTACTTCTCTGACCCTGCTGGCCGCTTCCTTTGAGGGTTATAAAAATCTCTGCCACCTCCTATCCAGGGCATACGCAGAAAGTCCGAGAGGCAAACCTGCCTGTCCTCCGAGTGCCCTTAAACAGTTTGCCCGGGATCTCATCTGCTTGACCGGAGGAAAAGACGGAAGGCTACAGAGACTGATCTCTATGGGAAACATGGAACAGGCACGCGATTGGCTGCATATGCTCAAAGACATCTTCGGACAACATCTCTTCGTTGAGATCCAGGACCACGATCTTCACGAAGACCAGGCTCTCATGAAGGCCACAGCAGGGCTGGCTGAGCAAGTTGGGCTTGCCCTGGTAGCCACCAATGATGTGGCTTTCTTGCACAAAGAGGACTTTGAGGTCCATCAAAGACTCATCGGTATCCAGCAGGTGGTTCATCACAGGGATATCCACGCGGTTCCCAATGACCTGTTTTATCTCAAAACAGAAAATGAGATGAATGCGGCCATCCCTTACGCCGAAGCCATAGAAAATACGGCAAAGATTGCAGAGCAGTGTCATCTGGAACTTCCTATCAACAAAATACACCCTCCCGCTTACCCCGTCCCCGAAGGTGTAAGTACAGATAGATTCCTCACAAAGCGTTGTTATTCCTCGCTGGCAACCACATACAAGCGGGTTACACACAAAGCCCTTATGCAGCTGGAGCGGGAGCTGAATCTTATTCGCCAAAAGAGGCTCGCGGGGTATTTTCTCCTGGTCAAGGATGTGCGGGATTTTGCCAAGACAGAAGGGATTCGCTGTACAGTGAGGGGGTCGGCTGCCGGATCTCTGGTGGTCTATTTGCTCTTGGGGGGTGTAGACCCACTGGCACATGACCTTTTATTCGAGCGGTTTCTGAATGAAGGCCGTTCAGACATGCCTGATGTAGATCTTGACTTCGATTCTATGAGACGGGATGAGGTGATTGCCTATGTCATGAAAAAATATGCAGGCCGAGCCGCCATGGTGGCCACGATCCCCACCTTCAGGGCTCGCGGGGCCATACGTAAGCTTGGAAGGGCCTTCGGGTATTCTTACGAGAAGATCAATCGATTGACGACCTTTTTGCCATATCATTTGAAGAGTTCCCAGATTGAGGCGGCTTCTCAGACCCTTCCTGAACTCAAAGATACCCCCCTTCAGGACGAGTATGAACTCTTAAGGATGGCTGCAAAGATTTCGGGCCTTCCGTATCAGCTTTCAGTGCACCTGGGTGGTGTGGTTATCACACCAGATGAATTGGCCTCGTGGGTGCCTGTGGAGACGTCCAACAAAGGCTTCCCTGTAGTACAGTACGACAAGGATGATGTAGAGGCCCTTGGTCTCGTGAAGCTTGATCTTTTAGGACTTCGTATGCACACAGCTATTCAAGAAGCTGTAGATCTCTCTGCGCAACAAGGCATTGTTATAGATTTTGATAACATCCCTTTAGATGATGAAAAGACCTTTCGTCTCCTGAGGACCACGGAAACAGTGGGCGTCTTCCAGGTTGAATCCCCTGGCCAGCGTCAGCTTCTGGGACGGCTTCAGCCCAAAAAATTTTCAGATATTATTGCTGAAATCTCTCTTTTCAGGCCCGGTCCGATGAAGGGAGATATGGTGACTCCTCACCCGGACCTTAGGCCAGTCCTCCAGGAAACCTATGGGGTTGTGCTTTTCCAGGAACAGGTCTTAAAAGTTGCCCACCGCATAGCCGGCTTTTCCATGGCTGAGGCCGACCGATTGCGGCGGGCCATGACCAAGGAGCGTTCGGCTGCCGAGATGGAAAGAATCGGCACCTCTTTCATTCAGGGCGCTATAAGAAAAGGCTATAGTCAAAAGACAGCCGAGGAAATTTTTGCCATGGTAGCAAGCTTTGCCGGCTATGGCTTTTGCAAGGCCCATGCAGCCTCCTTTGCCCATATCACTTACCAGAGTGCTTTTCTCAAAGCCCATTATCCCCTTGAATTTTACCTGGGGCTCCTCAACGCAGGCTATGTAGGCTCTTATCCCCAAAGCGTTATCTTAAACGAGGCAAAAAGAAAGGGATTTGAAGTGCTAGGCCCTCACATTAATTACAGCCATCAGGACTACACAGCAGAAAAGAGGGGCATCCGCATTGGACTTTTAGCTCTCAATGGGCTTGGGCCAAGATTCTGCGACCGGATCTTAAGTGAACGGGACAACGGGCCCTTTACTAGCGTCAAAACGTTTTGCTCCAGGGTCAATTTGCCACAGGAGATTGTCTTGAGGCTTTCTCTGGTTGGTGCATTCGTGGGAGTTCCAATAAACGAATGCGGAACTCGGAATGGGGAATGCGGAATAAAGAATAATGGAATATTGGAATAATGGAGTGATGGGTTTAGACAAGAAAAATAGAACTTCTGTTGTTGTTTTCCAGTACTCCAATACTCCAGTACTCCAATACTCCAGCGTATTGCACATTGCGTGGATGGTTAACAAATAACCTGAATAAAGGGGCTTTTGCTATGGATCGGAGAACCCTTGACCAGTTTTTAACCGAGTCCGATCTGATGCAGGTCACTGCTTCCACACACATCATGGCCCCTTTTAGGACCGATCTTGAAAAGCATGGATTTATCCAAAGCACCGCCTTAAAGTGGAAATCCGATAGAAGCATGGTAAGAACAGCCGGTCGCGTCATCATTATTCATACACCCCCTACGAAGAGTAGAAAAAGGGTGCTGTTTTTGACCCTGGAAGATGAAGAGGGGCTCTTTGATCTGACCGTCTTTGAAGATGTTCATACCCGATATGCAAAAAAGATCCTCGCCAGTGCAGTACTCTTGGTAGAGGGCGTATTGAACCGTTTTGGATTAAGAGGCATATCGATTGTAGCCAGGCGTTTTTGGACCCTCAGGGAATTTTATGAAAGGATCGGATATGGAAAGGACAAGGGTGGGCACGGCCTCTTGGACCGACAAGACCCTGATCGAAAGCGGCACCTTCTACCCGAGGCAAGTCACTACCGCGGAAGGCCGGCTTAGATTCTATGCCGAGCATTTTGATACCGTGGAAGTAGACTCCACTTACTATGCCTTGCCTCCCGAGAGAAATGCCGTCCTCTGGGCAAAGCGGACGCCGCCTGGATTTGTTTTTCACATCAAGGCCTATTCCATGCTCACGGGTCACCCCACTTTGGTCAAAAGCATCCCAAAGGTGTTGAGAGAAGAGCTCCCTGCAGCAATCCTGGAGAAAGCCCGGGAAAAGCTATTCCCAAAGGAAGTTGTAGAAGCGGCTTTTGACATGTTTGCCTCGGCCTTGAGGCCCCTGAAGGATGCAGGGAAGCTGGGATGCCTCCTTTTTCAGTTTCCCCCCTGGTTCGTTCCTTCCACCAGGTCCTATGCATGGTTCGAACTGATGCGAGAAAAGCTCTCCAAACATCACCTGGCTGTGGAATTCCGCAACCGAAGCTGGATCACACACCCTGAGCAGGAAAGATCGCTGGCGTTCCTAAAAGACCACAATATTTCCTCCGTGGTCGTAGATGCGCCATGGGTCAAAGGCTGGGAGGGACCCGTGGCCGTCACAGCAGGCATTGCTTACTTCCGCTTCCACGGGCGAAACCGGGAAAACTGGTTCAAAAAGGGAGTAGAAACCGTGGAGCGATATCGATATCTGTACAATGAAGAGGAACTCAGGAAATGGGCCGGGAAAGTGATAGGGGCAAGTAATGAGACGGAACAGACCTTTGTCCTTTTCAACAATTGCTACCAGAACTACGGCATAAAAAATGCCAAGAACCTCCAAGAGCTCCTTCAACAGTCATCAAAGTAGTCATTTAGGTCAGGAGCCCAAATCCACCGCCAAAAAAACGAAGGACCAACAATAATCAATACCATTGCAAAGGGTTATCTCAGAGCAGGGCCGTCGAAATCTGTCACCTTGCCGAGTTAGTTGCTAGGCTATTCTTTCCTTCGTTTCTTTGGCCCTTCGGGTCTGCCGATTTCACCGGATCTTCT
>JAFDFO010000293.1 GCA_019309815.1 Deltaproteobacteria bacterium | reverse complement strand
CCAACCTCCTGAGCGGTTTCCGGTTGATCGCGGCTCCTTTCCTTCTCTATGTGGCCTGGACAGGCCGACCCACACCGTTTCTTGCTTTGCTGTCACTCTCCCTTTTATCCGATTGTGTTGATGGGTTTATTGCCCGCAGGCTGGGGGATACCTCAGAATTTGGCACCAGGCTCGACAGTTGGGGTGATTTGGCGACGTATCTCACTGTCCCGCTTTGCGCCTGGTGGCTCTGGCCGGAAATATTGAAGCGGGAAGCACCCTTTGTCTTGTTGGTGGTAGCTGCTTATTTGGTCCCTTTGGCAGCCGGATTTGTGAAGTTCCGAAGGCTTCCCAGCTACCACACGTGGGGGGCTAAGGCCGGGGCAGTACTGATGAGTGTCGCAGTCTTGATTCTCTTTATCGCGGATATTGCCTGGCCTTTCAGGTGTGCCGCCATCGCCCAAACCTTAGTGGCATGTGAGGAGGTTGCTATCACCCTGCGGCTTTCCGAACCACGAACTAATGTTTCGTCGTTTTGGCACTCGTGAAAGAATGGGGTCAGGTCTTGACATGGGACATGGGAAAGCCAACTCCCGGCTAATCACAGGTGACAGCTCAGGAACAAGTGATACGAGAAAAAGAAGGGGGTCGCCCAGCTTTGGGTGTTGACCTTACACCCTATGCCTTACCCCTTTAGCCTGGGGCGGCAGTCCCTTCACATCCTTGACAAAACAACGACTTGCTGGTAGTTAGCCCCAAGACTGATTATGTCGCGTTAAACCCAATTAAAGAGGGTTCCATGATCTGAAGACCAAGACCCCGTTTCTCAATAAGAGAGCGGGGTTTCTTGCTTTGGGGATGGAAAGGAAAGTAATGACACAGGGAATCTGTTGAGATTATTCGAAGAGGAGCGGGGACCATAGCCACAATTCAACATAGTCAACAACGTCACTTAAATTGCCCTTAAAGGAGGTGGTAAGATGAATGAAACTAAGATTCTATCTATCCTAGTTATAGCTGTCTTTGTGATAGGAGGACATACGAACTTGGCGGTGGCAGGTACAGAGCCTTTACCGTTTCAACAGCTTAGTGCAATTTCACTCGATGTGAAGATTACCGGAAAATATCTTGATGAAATCCTTAACATGCCAGTTTGTCGCAGCAGCCCCCGGCAGGTTAGAAGGGCAGTGCTGGACCTTCACGATATAACCTTTCGCCTGGCAGGGTTTAGTGCGCTCATAAGAAGGTCACCCTTCCCAAGTCTACCTCTTGAAGGTGATGATCCTACTCCTATTCAACTCAAGGGCAGAGTTAAGTCGATCATCCGAAGCATAGACGAGTATCAACCTGATCCTTGTGCCCCTGATGAGTTTATCGGGGCTGTTTTTAATGTTAGGGATCAGGCCGTCACCCTGCTGAAGAACGTGAAACGTTACATCAGATTCATTAAGGCACTGATAGAACTCAAGGTCCAAACCTGCGTCGATGACCCAGATTGTGGATGTGTGGGCACTGCCACGCCTTGTGCAGGATTAGCTCAAGTTTCGTGTATTCGGCAGTCAGGTTGTAATTGGGACGACACTCGTGGCATTGATCCTTTTTGCGCTGGTACGGCTGAGCCATGTTCTGCCATTAATGCCACTGCTTGCGGTTCGCAGGATGGTTGTAGTAACGCATCGTGTATTGGCGGCTTATGCTTCCAAACACCTCATTGTTACGTAAATTCTGACTGCCCCGAGGGCCAGGAGTGCATCTTCGGCTTTTGTTCACCAGAAGATTTCCCTCCGCCAATCCCGGGGACCTGCGACGTCGATTCGGATTGCCCTGAAGGGTCGTACTGCCTGTTCAGTATCTGCGTACCGGACAATGCGCCAATTCCAAGTTTCTGCGTGAAAGATTTGGATTGTCCACCGGGTTTGCGTTGCTTCTTCAATATCTGCCTACCATTCTGAGGACAACAATTAGAGTCGATGTGGTCGCTAACGAGGGCAGGGTCAGAAATGGCCCTGCCTTCTTTGTCTATATCTTGTGGTTGGCTTCATTCCACTCAGACTAAAAATATTTTCATATTATCTCCAGTCATGGTCAGCCCCAGAATCTTATGATATAACTTTGGGGACGCCCTTTAGTTCTCCAGTTTCTAAGTAATCCTTTTGTGAAATGGGGGACGTACATAAGATAATAAGTCGACAGAGAGTTAAGCGGGGTAGGCGGTGGGGATGCTGATACATTCAAGCCTACATATTCGTTGTTTCACAATTGATTCTTATAATCTCATGTACGTCCCCTAGTTCTCGCGCGCCGATGGTACTGCCCCGGCGACGGGGTGGGAGAGTAGGTCGCTGCCGGAATTTTTCTAAAGCCCGGATCAAGTTTTCTTGGTCCGGGCTTTTCTTATTGGTTCTCATCGGTTGCCAGAATATCCAAATTAAAGATAATGGGAAGTTATGTTGAATGATCCTCGCCTTCAAATATTCGAGATAATGTAAAGTAGTCAAGAGTTGAGATATGCTCTGTGAGGGCCTGTTCTCATGTGCATGATCTGTTTCGATATGGTTTTCATATCTTGGCATTTCCTGAAATGGAGGTAATGGGAAGAACCTCGCAAGATTCTTGGCTTCAAACATACAACATCGCGGCAAAATGCTTTCAATTCTGGAATAGGCGTTCCAACCACAATATGTTGGGTCTACCGAAGAACATACCATGGACCGGTAATGGGTCGACGGGATTCACTTGCTGAGATTATGGGCTGCCATACAGTGGTGAGTCCCGTCTGGCAACCCCTTCTGCAGAACTTCCAACAACGACATTAGCTCGACGACCAGTCTTTTCTGAATCTTGCCTTGACATGCAAGAAGCTCCA
>JAFDFO010000087.1 GCA_019309815.1 Deltaproteobacteria bacterium | reverse complement strand
CCTCAACCGGGCTTCCTTTATTGCTCCAGCTTTTGGGTAGATGATAGCAAAATCACCCAGTTTGGGAGGTTAAAGATTTCTCGCTTCGCTCGAAATGACAAACAGGAACTTAGAGAAGGATAAGAACCAACTTCACACTGGACTGATGTAGAGTGTACGTCATTCGCACCTTCGTTTTTATCATTTCAACCAGCGTATCCGTCATTCACGCCCTCCTGGCTGTCATTTCGACTGGCGCCTTTGTCATCTCGATCGGCATGGGAGGTTAAAGATTTCTCCCTGGCCCAGACCTGGATTACTGGCCTGGCAGCTTATACTAACCGAAGCGCCAGGGCGGGCGCTTCGCTCGAAATGACGAATGAAATGATCGAAATGACCAACAGCAACCCCGCAAATGACAAAGACGCCGGGAGAAATCTTCACCATTCAGAACTCAAATCCTTCCAGGTTGGATTCATCTGATTCACCAGTTGATTCTTCTTTTCTCTGCGCCATCTCTTTATTTCTTTCTCTCTCGCAATGGCAGCGGTTACGTCTTGCGTTTTCTCAAAATAGACCAGCTTGTTCAGGTTGTATTTTTCAGTAAATCCTTTGACCAGCTTGTTCTTGTGTTCGTAAAGCCGCCGCTCCAAATCATTGGTCATCCCTACATACATCACGTGGTTGTTCCAGTTAGTGAGGAGATAGACGTAGTATATCCCGGTTTGGGTCACTTAAGATTTCTCGCTTCCACCTTCGCCCTAGAGGGCTTCGGCGGACAAGTCGCTCGAAATGACAAGTAAAATGGTCGAATCAAACAGTGGGACCATCGAAATCATAAACGAAACTATCGAAATGACAAATGAAATGCTCGAAATGACAAGACGACGTCCAAATCAAAAATAGGTCTTTGCGGGCCGGGCGGACCCCGCCTTCACCGCCTCCGTCTGCGGGCGGGGATAAACCCCGCCCCTACGAAAGAACATAAAAGGCGGGGTGTGTGGCCCCGCCTCATAAATATTTGTAAGTACTGTGTTGCCCGGTGGGCGATCTATGAGTAATGCTGGCCGGTCAGCTTTTCGATTCGCTTCTCCACCGGTGGATGGGTGCTGAAGAGGTTCATCATGCTCTTGCCCGAGAGGGGGTTCATGATAAACATGTGGGCTGTGGATGGCTGGGCCTTCATAGGAATCCGCTTCGAAGCCGAAGATATCTTTTCGAGGGCCTTGGCCAGGCCGTATGGGTTTCCTGCATAAGAGGCACCTGCTGCATCGGCTGCATATTCCCTGGAACGGGATATCGCCATCTGAATCAGCATGGCTGCAATGGGGGCCAGAATGGACATGGCAATAAGCCCGATCACGCCGCCCCCGTCATCATCACGATCCCCAAGCCCGCCAAACAGGGCGGCCCATCGTGCCATGTAGGCAATCATCATGATGGCGCCGGCCATGGTCGCGGCAATTGAGCCAATCAGGATGTCCCGGTGCTTCACGTGAGCCAACTCATGGGCAAGCACGCCCTTGAGTTCGTCTTCGCTCAGCAGCCTCAGTATCCCCTGGGTGACTGCCACCACCGCGTGCTCGGGATTCCGGCCAGTGGCAAAGGCGTTTGGGGATTCAGAAGGCATGACGCAGATTTTGGGCATGGGGAGACCCGCTTGCTGGGTTAGTTGTCTGACCCAGCGATGCAGCTGAGGAGCCTCCGCCTCGGAAACCGGTTTGGCCCGGTAGAGCTTCAGTACGATCTTATCAGAGAACCAGTAGCTCCCAAAATTCATGATCACGGCAAAGAAAAATGCAATCATCATCCCCTGCCGTCCTCCCAACAAGTTACCGATAATCATGACGAGGACAGTCAGCCCCGCCAGAAGGATTCCCGTTTTTATGGTGTTTCCCATGGAACCCCCCTCTTTCGAATTCGGAATGGGGAATGCGGAATGCGGAACAAGAAAAAGATTCCCGCGATTCTGCCATCCGCGATGGCATGACCTTAATCACTCTGTGAGGCCTGTCAAGGCGCAAGTCTTGTTCTTTACTCAACCGTGAAAACGATCTTTCCCTTATCTACGTCACCCAGGATATGCCCCCCGTCACTGAAATGCCCTTCAAGTATTTCCATGGCCAGCGGGTTCTCCACGTGTTTCTGGATGGCCCGCTTCAAGGGCCGCGCCCCGTATGTCGGATCATAACCTTCACTGGCCAAAAGGGCCTTGGCTGCCTCTGACAACTCGAGCGTCAGGTGTTGCTCGTCAAGCCTCTTCTGTACGTGTTTGAGCTGAATATCCACAATGGCATTTAGCTGCTCGGGTGTGAGGTTGTGGAAGATCATAATGTCATCGATTCGATTCAGGAACTCCGGATTGAAGCTCGCTCTAAGCGCCTCCATAACCCGTTTTTCCATCTCTTCGCGCTGATCAACACCCAAGTCCTGAATCCATTGGCTTCCCACATTCGAGGTCATGATAATAATCGTATTCTTGAAATCGACAGTACGGCCCTGACCATCCGTCATCCGGCCATCGTCCAGGATTTGTAAGAGGGCGTTGAAGACCTCGGGATGGGCCTTTTCAATCTCGTCAAAAAGGACCACCGAATAAGGCCGACGCCTGACCGACTCTGTCAGCTGTCCACCCTCCTCATAGCCAACATACCCCGGAGGGGCACCGATCAGTCGCGAGACAGAGTGCCTTTCCATGTACTCAGACATGTCAATCCGAACCATGGCCTGCTCGTCATCAAAAATGAACTCAGCCAGGGCCTTGGCCAGTTCTGTCTTACCAACACCTGACGGTCCCATGAAGATAAAGGATCCGATGGGCCGATTGGGGTCCTGAAGACCGGAGCGTGAGCGTCTCACCGCATTGGAGACCGCCACAATCGCCTCGTTCTGACCCACAACCCGCACGCTAAGGCGATCCTCCATATGAACGAGCTTCTCCCGTTCTCCCTCCATCATTCTGGACACTGGGATGCCCGTCCACAAGGAAACCACTTCGGCTATGTCCTCGTCATCCACCTCTTCTTTGAGCATCCTCCGGTTTGACTGAAGCTCCACAAGTTTCTCGTTGGCTTCTTCGAGACGCCTCTCCAGGTCAGTTGCGACCCCGTATCGAAGCTCTGCAGCCCGGGCCAGGTTCCCTTCCCGTTCGGCCTGTTGCTCCTCGACACCGACCCGCTCAAGCTCCTCCTTTACCTCACGAATGGTCTGAATGGCCTCTTTCTCGTTGTGCCAGTGGGCCTTCATCTCCCGGCTCTTTTCCTTCATGACCGCGAGGTCTTCTTCCAGCTTGGCCAGCCGGTCCTTTGATGCCTGATCGCTCTCCTTCTTGAGGGCTTCCCGTTCTATCTCGGCCTGGACGATCTTGCGCTCGACCTCGTCAATCTCAGCGGGCATGCTGTCAATCTCGATTCGGAGTTTGGAAGCAGCCTCGTCAATCAGATCGATGGCCTTGTCCGGCAAGAACCGATCCGAGATGTAACGGTTGGAAAGCATGGCTGCACCCACGATGGCAGAATCCTTGATGCGCACCCCGTGATGGACCTCGTATTTCTCTTTTAGGCCTCTGAGGATGGAGATCGTATCTTCGACGCTGGGTTCCTGCACGAGGACGGGCTGGAAACGCCGCTCCAGGGCAGCATCCTTTTCCACATACTTCCGGTACTCATTCAATGTGGTCGCTCCAACGCAACGCAGGGTGCCTCTGGCCAGTGCGGGCTTGAGCATGTTTGACGCATCGACCGCCCCCTCAGCCGCCCCGGCCCCAACCATGGTGTGGAGCTCGTCAATGAACATGATGATTTCGCCCTCGGCCGCCTCGACCTCCTTTAGGACGGCCTTCAGGCGGTCTTCAAATTCTCCGCGGTACTTTGCGCCTGCAACCAGGGCGCCCATGTCGAGTGCGACCAGACGACGGTTCTTGAGTGTTTCAGACACATCGCCGTTTACAATGCGCTGGGCCAGTCCCTCCACGATAGCTGTCTTGCCAACGCCGGGCTCGCCAATGAGGACCGGGTTGTTCTTGGTACGGCGTGAAAGAACCTGCACCACACGCCGGATCTCTTCATCCCGCCCGATCACCGGATCGAGCTTTCCGAGACGGGCAAGATCTGTCAAGTCCCGGCTGAACCGCTGCAGGGCCTGATACTTTTCCTCAGGGTTGGGATCCGTAATGCGCTGCGTTCCTCGGATGTCCAGAAGAACCTTCAGGATCGTCTCCCGGGTCACGCCAGCGCCGGTCAGGATGCTCGCTGCCTCTGTTTCTTTCTCCTCCGTCATAGCCACCAAGATGTGCTCTATACTCACATATTCATCTTTCATCTTGGCCGCCTCGGCAAAAGCGCTATCCAGGACCTTCTTGGTGATCGGAGAGAGATAGACATCTCCCATTGCAGCCCCGCTCACCTTGGATTTCTTGTCGAGGACATCCGTCACCTCACGCAAGACCTCTTCGGGAGGTGTCCCCAACTTCTGAAGGATCGACCGCACAATCCCCTCGGGCTGCTCCAGCATCACTCGCAAGAGATGCTCAGGCTCAATCTGCTGATGTCCCAGCTGGCCTGCCAGGGCCTGGGCCCCTTGAATCACTTCCTGAGATTTGATGGTTAGTTTGTCAAGTCGCATATTTTTCTCCTGTTAGGGCCATCGAATATACGATGGATTATTGTCAATTCCTCAACAAGATAAGCATGTTATGTGAGTTGTCAAGTAGTGGCTGAGCCGCAGCTCAAAGGGAAAGCTCAAAGGGAAAGAAGTTTACCGTTGTCCGTTCGCCCCTGGCCTTCGGCTGTTCACCGTTATCCGTTGACCGTTCACCGTAAAACAATAACCATTCTTGATTTGGGGTCTCCCCTATTCTTGCGAGCTTGCCTCCCACCAAGTTCCTGGGATCGGGCGGAACAGGTGTAGGGGTTTATCCACATACGAAAGTGCCTAAAGTTGAAAAACGTCTGTTGGTCAGGCCCGTTAGGCCCATTTCCTTTCTTGTCATTTGCACCGCACTATTTCTGTCATTTCGACCCCTTCGGCTCTGTCACTCCGAGTGGGACAACTAGGGGACGTCCATGAAATATTAACTTTCTCGATCCCCCAAGCCTTGCTGGTGCTAGAATGTTGAAATGTCATGGACGTCCCCTAGTATTGGGCCCACGTTTCCTTTTTCTGTCATTTCGACCTCTCCGCCGACTTGTCCGCCGAAGTCTTGACGAAGGCGGAAGGGAGAAATCTTGATCTTTAAGGAAATTGCACAAGAAAGATTTCTCGCTTCCACCTTCGCCCTAGCGGGCTTCGGCGGACAAGTCGCTCGAAATGACAATACTAAACTTGGAAACGTTGCCCATATTCCTTGCTGTAAGCTGACAGCTCATCACTGTCTCGCTTCCGCACACGGAATACACAGGGGCTTGCCATCTTTCTCCAGCATCCTGGTGGACATGGTCATTTCACCGCACTCGGCACATGCCTCAGAAGGGGCCAGGGGGGCATAGGGAGGCTCGGGAAGTTCCACTGCTGTCGTATCAAAGACTGCATCAAAGGGCTTGGAAACAAGGTCAAGAGATTTGAGAAATCGTTGGCGGCTTTTTTGTTCTGTCGTAGCCTTGCCGTCGGCAACGGCTGTCTCGAGACTGCCAAACTCTTCCTGGTGCTCTCCTTGGTACTCGTATTGAACCTTACGCGAAAAACGAAATGCCCGCTTGTCGGATCGGTTCAGGACAGTAAAGGCGTTCTTGCCATAGTTCTTGATGATCAGATTCCCTTTACCAGCAGTGGTGCCAAGCAGAACCTGCAGGGCGTCAATGGCACATGTGTCATTCTCGCTGATGGCAACGACCTCTTCATCACCGGAGCGATGAAGACCAAGGCGTTGGATCGCCTCTTTTGCAACCAGGTAGCCATACACGAGGCCGGGACACAGATGTCCATGAAATGCCACACAAACCTTCAGATCTTCAGGCAATACGTCGTTCATATGTGACCGCCTATCCGTTACATTGTTCGCGCGTTTAGCTCGTCTGGAATCTCAATATATGATGTTTACCGCAAACTCAAGCAAGATATCCTCCGCAAGCTGGAAAGCGTGACCGGGTTGAACTGACATGCATTTTCGAAGGGACACCAAAGCTATGTAAATCTTCCTTAACAAGACGTTCACCGACCAAAGAGTGTGTGTAGGGGAGGGCTTTATGCCCTCCCGCGGGCGGGGATAAACCCCGCCCCTACACTCTTTTTTGGCTTAATCAATATACCGCTATTTCAGCCGATAGTGCGGGAAACATCGTGTTAATGTTGATCTGTCTAATTCCTTATGATATGGAGACCGTGCCGTGTCCGTATTTCCATCTTTTTAAGGTAAACGTGGACTCTGGAGAGAAAGGTCAACTACTAAGTGCGAGGAAAGCGTTTTCTATGACTACAGATGAAATACTAAAAAGCCGATTGGATGCTGGAAGCTTGAAGAAACTTGATGCTCTCAACAATGCGTCTGTAAATGAGCGGATTGCGGACGCCATTTCCAAGTTTCAGCCTGACTCAGTCTTTGTTTCAACCGGATCTCCGGAGGACTTACAACATGTGCGTGAGCAGGCCATAAAGCGTGGCGAAGAAAAGGCTCTCAACATTTCGGGCCATACCCTTCACTATGACGGGTATGAAGATCAAGGGAGAGATCCCATAAATACAAAGTTTCTGGTATCAGGCGGCACATCTTTAGGCCCTGCCCTCAACGCCACGGATCGGCAAGAGGGCCTCAAGGAAATCGAACAGATCATGAACGGGATCATGCGTGGAAACGAAATGATCGTCAGTTTCTACTCCCTTGGACCATTGGGTACTGAATTTGCGATACCGTGTCTGCAGATCACCGATTCATACTATGTGGCTCACAGTGAAGACATCCTCTATCGCTCGGGATATGAACTCTTCAAGAGCGAAAAAAGCACCGAGGACTTTTTCGCTTTCCTCCATTCCGCAGGTGCCCTGGAGAATGGTGTTAGCCGTGAAGTCGCCCTGCGCAGGATGTACATAGACCTGGAAAATAACTCCGTCTACAGCGCTAACACACAATATGCCGGAAACACGGTGGCCGCAAAGAAACTCGCCCATCGTCTTGCCATAAGGAAAGCTGCACAGGAAGGCTGGCTTTCAGAACATTATCTCATTGCAGGCATCCCCAGCTATGAGGGGAGCAAGGTGACTTATATTGCGGGTGCGTTTCCAAGCTGGTGCGGGAAGACATCCACGTCCATGCTGTTCACGATTGTTGGGGATGACCTGGCCCACGTCCGAAACATAGATGGTAAGGCATGTGCTGCGAATGTTGAGAAGGGAATGTTCGGGGTGATCAAGGATGTTAATCCGGAAGATGATCCGTATATCCACAAACTTCTCATGAAACCTGGGGAGATCATATATTCTAATGTTCTTGAGGCTGACAGAAACCCTTATTGGCAGGGGATGGGAGATGTTGATATCCCTGCCAAGGGATACAATCATTCCGGCGAGTGGCAGGAAGGAAAGAAGGACGAGAAGGGAAAGACAATCCCGGTCTCTCACGATAACGCCCGATTCTGTATAGCCCTGGATGAAATCGAGAACTATGACCCAACGCAGGTTGTGGATATAGAGGGCATTGTTTACGGCGGGCGTAGCTCCAGAAGACCGGTCCCCGTATTAGAATCGTATGGTTGGGTCCACGGGGTGTTTTATGCTGCCGGCATCGAATCCGAACCCACTGCTGCAACTGTTGGGGCCTCGAGTGCCAAAGTCATCATCAATCCCATGGCCAACGCAGAATTTGTTTCGATCCCGATTGGACAATACTTGGAAAACCATATCCAGTTCGGGAGGGACCTAAAAGAAGTTCCCAAGGTATTTTACGTAAACTACTTCCTCAGAGACGACGCAGGGGAATTCTTGAACACGAAGATGGATAAGAAGGTCTGGATCAGATGGATCGAAAGGAGGATTGCCGGGAAAGTTGGAGCCTACGCAACGCCGACCGGCTTCATCCCCAAGTATGAGGACCTGGCGGAGCTTTTTGGGAAGGAGTTGGAGACGAGTTATTCACAAGATCAGTATGAACTTCAATTCATGACGATTGTACCTGAACTGTTAGACAAGCTTGAAATTGTAGAAGAGTTCTATCAGAAAGAGACAAGTGACGTCCCAAAAGTAATCTTTGATATGATTGGCATACAAAGAGAGCTGCTCGTCGACGCGAAGAACAAATATGGCGAAAACATCGTGCCGTCTAAGTTCAAAGAATACGAGATGCCGGACGCG
>JAFDFO010000292.1 GCA_019309815.1 Deltaproteobacteria bacterium | reverse complement strand
TGAACCAGTTCTTGCGTTCCAAACGTTCCCTTACCTGCGGCACACCAAACATTTATTCCTTCTGTATCCAAGACCAAAATCCAGGCGTCGCGACCCGGAACGGCCTCGCGAAGCCGATCAAAACTCATCTTGTAATTTGCAGTGACAAAAACAGGCGCTTGGGCGTCGGGGCTTCCCAAAGCGTAAAGTCCTGGATCGACCGTGTATTTCATACGGCCTACGCCCCAGCGTGCCTTGATCGTTCCCCAATGATCAGCCGGGGTTAGGGAAGACAAGACCTGCGGCACCTTACCTGCGGGTGTCTGCATAGAACCCACAACAAACGGTTGATCCAGACTTGGCAGGCCCACCTGGGCCTTTTCCTTCTTAGGTCAACAAGCGGTGCTTAACTGAAAGGGAATCTTGACGTTATTCCTATAAATCTGATCGGACATACTGTGAAAATGCAACTTGTTAGACTATTTGTCAAGGGACTGCGAAAAAAAGCCTCTTGACACTAAAACGATACATCGCTATATTACGATATATAAAACCAATGAGAGAATTTCTGAAGATAACAAAGGCATTGAGCGACAAGACCAGGGTGCGCATCTTCAAGATGTTGCAGCAGAGGACAATGTGCGTATGTGAGGTGCAGGCGGTCCTTGGGATTGCTCAATCTACCACGTCTAAGCACCTGCAAATACTGGAAGATGCGGGCCTTGTCATGAGAAGCAAAGACGGTCTCTGGGTCAATTACGGAATTGATGAGGATTCTCGCAATCCGTTTGCGGGGCCGATTATCGAAGATTTAAAAGGCATGTTCAATGATGACCCGGAGGCAAAAGAAGACATCGAGAAAGCCAAACGGGCTAACCGGTTTGAGCTCTGCCCTCGATAGTTCGAAACTCATCCTGTGCCCGTCATCGAGAGACAGATTTATGGATGGACGCTAAGTCCTTCTTAGAAGGCGTGAATTCATGAAAGAACGAACTAAGCTGTTACTGATCATACTGGTCTTTTTGGCCTCTTACTACGTGCCGTGGAATCATCCCACAATCCGGCAGTCCGGACTCGAAGCGTTCATGATGCTTCGGGAATATGCCCGGCATCATGTTCTGACTTGCCTTATACCAGCCTTTTTTATCGCCGGGGCCATTGCAGTCTTTGTTTCCCAGGCCGCGGTCCTCAAGTACTTCGGGGCAACAGCAAAAAAGGTAGTCTCATATTCGGTGGCGTCTGTCTCCGGAGCCGTTCTTGCGGTTTGTTCCTGCACTATCCTGCCGCTCTTTGCAGGAATCTATACCCGGGGCGCCGGGATTGGTCCTGCAACAGCCTTTCTTTACTCTGGGCCCGGGATAAACGTTTTAGCAGTTGTGCTGACCGCCAGGATTCTGGGATGGGAGCTTGGGTTGGCGCGAGCTATCGGTGCGGTGGCATTTGCTATCATTACCGGCTTACTCATGGCCTTCATCTTCCGGAAAGATGACGCGGCCCGCACCGCTGGAGAGATCTATCTGCCGGATGAGGATGGAATGGGGCGCAGCCTGTTGCAGAATGGCCTCTACATGCTGACCATGGTCCTGATTCTGATTTTTGCTGCTTTTGCCAGGCCCGCCGAAGGCTCCACCGGCCTCTGGCCAGCCATATTTGCTGCCAAGTGGTTCATCACCATGGCCCTGCTCATCGTGCTGGGGGTGATGCTTAAATCCTGGTTCACAAAGGATGAGCTTGTCACCTGGGTGCAATCCACCTGGGGGTTCATGAAGCAAATCTTTCCACTCTTGGCTGCAGGCGTCTTGGTGGCCGGTTTCATGCTGGGCCGGCCCGGTCATCCCGCCCTGATTCCGGAGCATTACATCCAGAGTCTGGTGGGAGGGAACTCTCTGTGGGCCAACTTGTTTGCCGCTCTTTCCGGGGCGCTCATGTATTTTGCCACGCTGACAGAGGTGCCCATTCTTCAGGGACTGCTCGGGGCGGGCATGGGTAAGGGACCTGCCCTGTCTCTGCTCCTGGCAGGTCCGGCGCTTTCGCTTCCCAACATGCTGGTGATCGGCGGCGTCATGGGCGTCAAGAAGACTGCCGTCTTTTGTGTGATTATCGTGGTTCTGTCCACAATCGCCGGCATGGGCTATGGGTGGATTGCAGGTTAGAGGAAAACAACCGTTATCCGTTGACCGTTCACCGTTGACCGATAGACACAGGTCCGCATCGTCCGGATATCCTCGGGCAGCCATGCAAGCAGGTAAATGCGTTCTGTGAGAGAACAAGCTTTGAGCTTGAGCTATGAAGCCCTGACGTTGATGGCTTCAATACGGACAACGGTAAACGGTAAACGTCTTCACGGAGAGAAACCATGTCCCAAGACGACGTGATACGGATTAAGGTCAATAAACAATCGGTAGGTATCATCGGCTTGAAACAAGTCATGGAAGAGATGGCACGGGAATACGCCGAAAAGCCCGATGCAGAGGTTCAGAGCGAACTCGTAAGGAGGATCTCCAAGAAAAACTATATTCCGGACCATGCCAAGGAGGAATATGGCGGGGCCCTTCTACGGGAATTCAACAAGTTTTTTGGCAGAGCGTACGAGGAAGAGGCTTCTGAAGGACTGGAGATCAAGGTTCTGGGTCCGGGATGTGCCCGGTGCGACAAGCTGGAAAGAGAAGCCATGGAGGTTATGTCGGAGATGGAGCTTCCGGGCGATTTGGAACATGTCAGAGACGTGAAGGAGATTGGCAGATACGGCGTTATGGGAACTCCGGCCCTGGTCATTAATGGCAAGGTGGTGTGCGTGGGTAAGGTTCCGTCCAAGGAGGAGATCAAAGAGTGGCTGAGTGAAGCGGTGTAACCACTAACAAGGGTTACCG
>JAFDFO010000291.1 GCA_019309815.1 Deltaproteobacteria bacterium | reverse complement strand
GGGTGACGCGGACGATGAAAAATAGCAGAAGCGTCACCCTGCTCTGTGATGATGCCCGCATACATGACGTATATGCGATCTGCTATATTCGCCACTACACCCAGGTCATGGGTAATGTACAGAAGTGACATGTCTCTTTTTTTCTGAATCTCCTCAAATAGATCAAGAATCTGCGCTTGAATGGTTACGTCAAGAGCTGTGGTCGGTTCGTCGGCAATGACTACATCGGGATTGCACGCCAGTGCCATGGCGATCATGACCCGTTGACGCTGACCGCCGCTCAGCTGATGCGGATAGTCACGAAGACGTTCTTCAGGCGACGGAATACCAACGTCTTTCAAGAGTTGAACACACCTTTCGCGGACTTCGGTTTCACTCACAGCTTCGTGGACCATAATGGCCTCCTCGATCTGGTCCCCTATGGTAAAGACGGGATTCAAGGAGGTCATAGGCTCCTGAAACACCATGGCGATCCGGTTTCCACGAATCTTTTGCATCTCCGCTTCATTCAGATTCAAAAGGTTTTGCCCGTTGAAGAGGATTTTTCCCGCTATGATTCTGCCTGGAGGTTGTGGAACAAGCCCGAGGATGGACAGAGCTGATACGGTTTTCCCACAACCTGATTCTCCCACAATGCAGACGGTCTCGCTCTCGCTGACCCCATAACTTATGCCATCCAAGGCTCGGGCGATCGTCTCGTCTCCCTCAAAATGTACTCTGAGATCTTGGACAGAGAGTAAGAATTGACCGTTCTTCACCATCACTTCATTTCCATTCGCTTTTCTAGTGTTGCGTCTCCAAACCTATTGCAAAAGTCGAAGCAAGACATGATCTCAGTACTCAGTCGACAAGATGCAAAATCCGAAGCACTAAATTCGAAATTCGAAACAATGACCAAAATCCGAATTTTCTAATGTTCTAAACAGTTCGTGAAATGTTTCGGTCATTTGAATTTTGGTTATTCGGATTTGTTTCGTGCTTCGGTATTCGAATTTCGGGTTTTAGATATCGTCTCTGTGAGTCATAGAAATCTTGGAGATTATGCAAATTATCTATGAGACGCAGCACTAGTACCGCTCTCGCAACTTCGGGTTCAATACGTCGCGCAGCCCTTCACCGAACAGATTGAAGGAGAGGACTACAATGAGGATAGCAAACCCGGGGATAAAGGTGAGCCACGGCGCATCAAAAATGAAATCCTTGCCGCTGGCAAGAATGTTTCCCCAGGTAGCATCTGGGGGAGGAACGCCAAATCCCAGGAAGCTCAACCCCGCTTCTGTCAAAATGGCCGTCGCAATACCAATCGTCGCCGACACCAGAACAGGAGCAATGGCGTTGGGAATCATGTGACGGAATATAATCCGCGCATGGTTAAGTCCCAGGGCCCGCGCAGCTGTCACAAAATCCTGTTCTCGCAATGAAAGAAACTCAGCTCTCACAAAGCGTGTAGTACCCATCCAGCTGGTCAACCCAATCACGATCATGATGTTATACATACTGGCTGGAAGAAGTGCCACAACCGTGAGTATCAGGAAGAAACTTGGGAAGCAGAGCATGATATCTACAAATCGCATGATCAGGGTATCGATGAAAGGGCGGTCCTGTCCGAAATAACCTGCTATACCGCCCATTAAGATACCGATAAGGACCGAGATCCCTACCGCCACAAATCCAACGGTAAGCGAAACCCAGGCACCCTGAAGCATCCGTGCAAAAACGTCCCGCCCCAGGTCGTCCGTTCCAAACAGATAGATTCCGAGCACTGGCAGTTCTTCAGGAAGCAAGGTTTCCAAACTAGGCTTAGAAAGCGGGGGACGCAATTTTTCTTGCAGTCGAACGAGAGAAGGATCAAACACAGGTTTTGTGCCAAACGTTAGAACACAGCCCGCGATAGCAACCCAGACGAAAAGGACAAAAAAGACAAGGCCTATACAAGCCAGCTTGTTTATTTTGATGAGCCGCCAAGACTTACGCCAACGTGAATCTCGCTGGGGGACAGACATTTCCACTGAGATATCCCGAGATGATGGTGATGTGTTAGTCATCTGTCACTGGCCACTTGTCGTGTGTGTCATAACCGTATCCTTGGATCTACAACCATATAGAGCACGTCGGAAATGAAGGTTCCTGCCAGGACCAGCACGGCCGATACGAAGTTTACCGTTATTATGATTGGGTAATCCCGCGCTAATATGGCCTCGTACGCCATCCTGCCCATGCCTGGCCACGAAAAGATCGACTCAATGATGACAGAACCGCCAATCAGCCCGGGCAGGATGAGGCCAAACATTGTCACAAAGGGGAGCAGGGCATTGCGCAGGGCATGCTTATAGTGGACCTGCTCTTCAGGCACACCTTTAGCTCTGGCAGTGCGAACATAGTCCTGACCTTCCACTTCAAGCATCTGACTGCGAACATAGCGCGACAGGATCGCAATGCCACCTGTGGCTCCAAGTATTGAGGGTAGGAGCAGATGCCAGGTCCGGTCCATGATACTGCGAACCCAGGATTGCTCTCCTAACCCAAAGGTTTTCATCCCTATGACCGGCACGTGCAAGAGCGGAACCATGAATTTGATCAGGATGTAGGCGAAGAAGAATCCGGGGATAGAAATCAATAGATAAGCAACAAAGGTTGAGCTTCGATCATAGATCCCCCCCCTATTGATGGCTGAACGAATCCCTATGGGGAAAGACAGAGTCCAGGTAATTATGGTGCCGACAATAAACAAAGGAAGACTGTTGAGAAATCGCTCCCATATCTTTCCAAGGACGGGCTGGTTATCCTTCCATGAGACCGTCTTGCCCGTAAAGAGATCCGAATAGAAGTTCACAAATTGGACATGAAGAGGC
>JAFDFO010000086.1 GCA_019309815.1 Deltaproteobacteria bacterium | reverse complement strand
TCCTTGTCCAATGGCAACCGTCGTGGCGCTTCCGTCTTCATAATCCACGCTTCCACCACCCGCAGGTACGGTAAAGGCGCCATAGGCTGCCCACCTGCCCTTGCTCCAAAGGCCAAACAGACTGGGGACAATGTCGCCTTTATCGGTTTGAAGCTCCACGCCACCAACCGTGTTGGTATACTTCTTCATTACAAACTGGCCGGACAAGTTGCCATAGAGGCCGTCCTCCATTCTTACAACACCGGCCGGGTTATAGACCGTAGCATCCGCAGAGTCAGTCGCCGCGTTTCTGTTCAGCGTTCTGATATACTCTGCGCTGTAGTTGTGTTTGTTGTCTATGCCGCCGGCCATCGCCGGTGCCGCCAGACAAGAAACAAGGGCCGAAATGCACAAGAAAGTGAGAAACCTTTTCATAACCTTTTCCTCCTGTTTTAGTTAACGGTTAAGAACTTGAGTTTATTACTGAATAACATATTTCAAGGAAGCAGCACTCAGGTCTGGAAATATATTGCCCATAAGACCCGGTTGCAGACTATCAACCGCAATTCTTACAGGAACTCATGCGAAAAAGTCAAGTATAATCCTCCCGAAACATGGCGAGTGGCCTTTGAATTATAATAGAAAATAGTAAGTTATGATCCTTGAGTGGTTCGGTTTCACACATTGTACGGGGTTGGGCACAAAGTGGGCCGGTCAATCCCCAAGCAAAGAAACCGGTAGCCGGTTATTTCCCCTTTTTCTTTTCTTCCGCCCGAAGGACCTTCCTGAGTATCTTTCCCACATTGGTCTTGGGCAGTTCGGGTCGAAATTCGATCTCCGTGGGGAGCTTAAAGGTGGCCAGTTTCTCCTTGCAGAACTCCAACAGTTCTTCAACCGTTGCAGTTTCTCCCTCCTTTAGGACCACAAAGCACTTGATGGCTTCCCCGCGGGTGGGATGGGGGATGCCAATGGCACAGGCCTCCTGGACCTTTGGATGCTCGTACAGGACTTCATCGATATCCCGTGGATAGACATTGTACCCGCCAGTGATGATCATGTCCTTTTTCCGGTCTACAATGTAGAAGTAGCCTTCCTCGTCAACCGTACAGATGTCGCCCGTATAGAGCCAGCCGTCCCTGATGGTTGAGGCGGTCTCCTCCGGCATGTTCCTGTAGCCCCTCATCACCTGGGGGCCCTTAATAGTCAGTTCTCCAGGCTCTCCCAAGGGGACTTCGTTTATTCCCTCCTCGACATCCACCACCCGGCAGTAAGTGTCCGGAATCGGTATGCCGACGCTGCCGACCTTGCGACGGCCATCAAACGGATTGATGTGTGTAACGGGGCTGGATTCGGTCAGCCCGAACCCTTCCACGATAATAGCCCCGGTGATCTCTTCAAACTCGCGGATGACCTCCACTGGGAGCGGGGCACTTCCTGAAAAGCAGCCTTTCAAGCACGTCATGTCGGTCTTTTTGATGTCCGGATGATTCAGGATCCCTATGAACATGGTAGGGACCAGGGGCGCAAAGGAGGGCTTGAATTTTCGGATCGCTTCCAGGAGCGGCTGGGGCTGCGGTTTTGGCACCAGTACGTTTCCCCACCCCATGAAGACCGCAAAATTCATAGTCGTGGTCAGTCCGAAGACATGGAAGAAGGGCAGGGCACCGAGCATTATCTCTGCGCCCTTGTCAAAACCCGGAAACCATGCTGCCACCTGCTGTACCTGTTTGCTCAGGTTCCCGTGGGTTAGAATCGCTCCTTTTGAAACCCCTGTCGTTCCACCCGTATACTGAAACATAGCTACATCGTCGAAGGCAAGAGGCACCTCGGGGGGCTGTGGCTCGGTGGCGGCAATAACTTCTTTCCATTTATACACCTCGGGGGCGGACTTCACGTTTGCAGCCAGCTTCTTCCGCTTGCCGACCAGTGGAAACAGAAGGCTCTTCGGAAAAGGAAGATAATCTCCGATCGATGTGTAGATAATTTCTTTGATGCCTGTCTCACGCCGCAAGTCGATCATCCGGTTCCCCAGGAGGTCGAGGGTGACCAGGAGCTTTGCCTCGGAGTCATTGAACTGGTGTTTGAGCTCCCGGTCTGAATAGAGCGGGTTGTTCATCACAGCGATCCCGCCAATCTTCAAAACGGCGTAGTAAGCCACCAGGCAAGGGATAAGGTTCGGAAGGAGGATAGCCACGCTGTCTCCCTTCCTGATGCCGAATTCGGCAAGGGCGGTAGCAAAGCCATCGACCATGTCCTTGAGTTCCTGATAGGTCAGTTGGTAACCCTGAAAGAGCAAGGCCATGTTGTTGGGAAACATCTGGGCACTCCTGTCAAGGAAATCAGGAAGGCATACCTGTTCGTAGTCGACGTTCTCCGGAACCTCTTTTTCATAAAACTCGAGCCAGCGTCTCTCTTGCGAGGTCATTTCAAGCCTCCTTCGTTGTTCTTTCAAGCATTGGTTATAGGTGCCTGGCTGGTGGATCAAAAAGGGTACGATTCCAGCTCGATCATCCTGTCTGCAATCTCCCTTTTCAGGCTCACCGCATCAAGGGGTTGGTAGCGTGCCAGTTTTTTCACGCCCGCCAACTGTGTCCTGAGCATATCTCCTTCTTCCACGTAGGCCAACGTCTGCTTTGCCCACATCTCTATCTTGGGAATGGTCTCGTCCACATAGGCCTTGACTGCAGCAACGTGGAGTCCGGCCTTTTCTTCGCCCTGGTTTGAAATGGTTTTCAGGGCCCTCAGGAGACCGCTCTCCATAGCAAAGACCTCTATCACGATGTCAGCAATCTTTCCCAAGACTTCCTGTTCGTGGGTCAGTTCCTGTTGAAATTTCTGGGCTGCTACACCGGCTAGCATTAGGGCAATCTTTTTAGTCATCTTGACCATGTGTTCCTGAAGCGCAAGGGGTGTGTCCGGGAGTTGCACGGACAGGGGGGAGTAGCTCATGAGTTCACCGACAATGGCCTGTGCAGCAGGAAACAAGGCCAGCCGGCCTTTTAAGGCCCTTCGCATCATGGTGCCGGGGACCAGCAAACGGTTGATCTCATTGGTGCCTTCCCAGATCCGGTTGATCCTGGAGTCCCGGTATGCCCGTTCTGCAGCATATTCAGCACAGTACCCGTATCCTCCCAGAATCTGAACGTATTCATCCACACAATAATCAAGGCTCTCTGAACCGTAGACTTTTGTGATGGAGCACTCGGCAGCGTATTCTCCTATCGCCTTGGCATTCTCAGCACCGCTCTTCTTGGCTTCATCGTCAAGCGTCGCCAGCTTGTCGTCAAAGACTCCTGCCAGGCGATACATCATGCTTTCGCTGATGTACGTGTAAATAGCCATGTTAGCCAGCTTTGTCTTGATCATGCCAAAAGAGCTGATGGGAACCTTGAACTGGATGCGGGTATTTGCATATTTTACGGCGTCTGTGACGCACGCCTTGCATCCACCTACCGTGGCAGCGCCCAGTTTCCAACGCCCGAGGTTCAGGACGTTGAAAGCTATCTTGTGCCCTTTGCCGATTTCGAACAGGACGTTCTCAACAGGCACTTTGGCATCTTCCAGAATGAGCGAGCACGTGGAGGAGCCGTGCATGCCCATTTTCTTCTCTTCCGGCCCAGTGGACACGCCCGGAAAATCGCGCTCCACGATAAAACCGGTGAAGTGTTCGCCGTCCACTTTGGCATAGACGATGAACGTGTTGGCCCAACCCCCATTTGTGACAAACATCTTTAGCCCGTTGAGGAGATAATGTTTGCCGTCTTCCGAAAGGACGGCTTTTGTCCTTGCATTCAGGGCATCAGACCCGGCGTCCGGCTCCGTGAGAGCGTAGGCACCGCACCATTCTCCCGAGGATAGTTTGGGCAGATACTTGCTCTTCTGATCCTCGTTCCCAAAATAGACAATAGGGAGGGTCCCTATCCCCGTGTGGGCTCCATAGACTGCAGTGAAGGAAGCAGTGTTTCCCGTGGCCTCGGTCACTACTGTGGTGCTGACTTTGTCCAATCCCAGTCCACCGTATTCTTCAGGCACGTCCGTTGCAATGAGTCCGAGTTCCCCAGCCTTGGCGAGGATTCCAAGAACCGTTTCCCGATCCATGGCATCAACCTTGTGGAGGATCGGGAGGATTTCCTTACTGACGAAATCTTTTGTCGTTTCGTAAATCATTCGGTGCTCTTCAGTGAAATCCTCGGGCGTAAATACTTGCTCGGGACTCGCATCTGTAATCAGGAACTCACCGCCTGCAAAGATTTTTTTGTCCGTCATCATGTCGCTCCTTCTTATCTATTTCTCACTCTCGATCTCACTGCCTGTAGGACTCTATGGAGTAATGGAGTACTGGAGTGATGGAGTAATGGAAAAACCAAATGATAGAACTTCGGTACTTCCATTAGGTATTTTTCATACTCGCCTTATGAGCCGGAAAGCAGTACTCCAATACTCCATTACTCCGGTATCCCATAGAACTAATGAACCTCGGGTCCGCTGGGTGCAAGATTCTCACTGCTCCTCTATTTCAAAGATCCCCGCCGCACCCATCCCAAAGCCGATGCACATGGAGACCAGTCCCCACCTGAGTTTTCTCTCTTGCATTTCATAAATGAGTTGAGTCGTCAATTTCGCTCCCGTGCAACCCAAAGGATGTCCCAACGCAATAGCCCCCCCGTTCACGTTGGTGATCTCCTCGTTCATGCCAAGCTCCCTGATACAATAGATGGACTGGGCTGCAAAGGCCTCGTTAAGCTCAATCATCTCTATCTGATCAAGGGTCATGTTGGCGAGCTCCAGCACCTTGGGAATAGCAACGGTCGGTCCAACGCCCATGTATTCGGGCTCACAGCCCTCTACAGCATAGTACCGAAATGTGGCCATAGGGCGCAGCCCGAGATCTTCTGCTTTCTCCCTGGACATCAGTACAACGCCTGCTGCACCGTCGCTCATCTGGGAGGAATTTGCTGCGGTAACCGTCCCATCGGACCTGAAAGCCGGCCTAAGCTGGGAGATGCTTTCGATGGTCGTGCCAGGCCGCATGCCTTCGTCCGTATCAAAGACCGATTCATCGAATTCAAAACGGCCGCCGGAGGATTCTCTTTGAATCCTCACCTTCAAGGGGACAATTTGGCTCTTAAATCGACCCGCATTGATGGCGGCTTCGGCCCTCTGCTGACTCCTGGCCCCAAAAGCATCCTGTTCTTCCCGGGCGATGTTGTACCGCTGGGCCACATTTTCGGCCGTTAGCCCCATCCCTGTAAACGAACCCGGCCTCGTGTCCACGAGGGCGGGATTCGGCAACATCGTGCCTCCACCCATAGGAATCTGACTCATGCTCTCCACGCCGCCGGCAACGACCACATCGCTGAATCCACACATGATTCTTTGAGCACCAATAACGATGGCCTCGAGTCCGGAGGCACAGAACCTGTTTATGGTCATGCCTGGAATCCGGTCAGGCCATCCCATAGATGCGACCAGCACGCGACCCAGATTAAGCCCCTGTGTGCCCTCGGGAAAACTGCATCCAATGATTACGTCATCAATGAGCACAGGATCCAAATCGGCTGCCCTTTTCACCAGATCTCCCAGAACAGCGCAACCCATGTCCTCAGGGCGTGTATGTTTCAGGATGCCCCGAGGGGCCTTTCCCACTGCTGTTCTGCAGGCCGCTACAATCACCGCTTCTCTCATAACGTCTTCTCTCCGTTTTCGCCCGTTGTTCTGTGTGCCCGCGGTCCGGTGAACCGGCCAATCGGGTGTCTATCAATTTCTAAGGGGCTTGCCGGTACTCAGCATGTGCTGAATCCTGGCCTGGGTCTTTGGCTCACCGCACAGGCTCAAAAACGCCTCTCTTTCCAGATCGAGGAGATACTGCTCGGTGACGTAGGTATCCGGGTGGACATTCCCGCCGCACAACACGTACCCGATCTTCTCCGAGATCGTGACGTCGTGTTCGGTAACATAATCTGAAGCGTTCATGGACCACAGACCAAATCTAATTGTAGCAAAGGTATCTTCACCGGCAACGCGGATCTTGTCCTTTGGGCTGGAAGGCGTGTATCCTTCCATATTCATGGCAAGCACTGTCTTCTTGGCCTCTTCCATGAGATAGTCCCGATTGATCGTCACTTTGTCCGTCGGTCTGAGATATCCAAGCTTTATGGCTTCAGGCCCGGAGGTTGACACCTTAGCCAGGGCAATGGTTTCAAAGGCCCTGGCAATGAAGGGCATGAGGTCTATCTGTTTTGGGTAAAGTCCGCCCTTCTGAACCTCGAAGAGGTGTTCGGTACTGCGGATCAGCATCTCCTTGGTTCCGCCCCCGGCGGGGATCAGGCCGACACCGACTTCCACGAGGCCCATGTAGGTTTCTGCAGCACACCTTACACGATCTGAAGCCAGACAGATTTCGCAACCGCCCCCTAGAGCCATCCCGGCAGGCGCGGCTACAACCGGTTTCTCCATGTATTTCAGTTTCATGAATGCGTCTTGGAACTTTTTGACCATCCAATCCAAATCATCCCATTCTTCCTCCTGGGCCGTGAACAAGACCAGGGGCAGGTTCGCTCCAACAGAGAAGTTGACCGCATGGTTGGCAATGACAAGGCCTTCGAAATCGTTACTCACGATGTCTGCGGATTGTATAACCATGTTGGTGATGTCGTCACCCATGGCATTCATTTTGGTGTGAAACTCAAGACAGGCCACGCCATCCCCAATATCCACAAGGGATGCGCCGGTGTTGCCGGCCACTTTCTTTTCTTGATCCTTAAGGGAGGGCAACAGAATGATCTCCGGCTTGACAAGAACTTCTTTGTAGTCTGATGCAGCAGGATCATAGCAAAAAAGCGTGCCGGCCTCGCTCTTGTAGAAAGACGCATTACCAGCATCAAGCATCTTCTTCACCCATGAAGGGACTTCACAGCCGGCACCCTTCATTTTATCCACCGACTTTTCTAACCCAAGAACGTCCCAGATTTCAAAGGGCCCCAGTTTCCAGGCAAAGCCCCATTTCATGGCGTTGTCGACGTTTACAATGTCGTCTGCGATTTCAGGAATTCGATTGGCCGAGTAAATAAGGGTTTCCGTCAAGGTGCGGAACGTAAACTCGCCGCCCACATCTTTAGCATAAAACAGGGACTTGATCTTTTCAGCGGTGCCTGAAGTCGTTTTGGCTGTTTCAAAAGACGCCAGTTTCACTTTTTCCTGCGGGCCGTATTCGAGTGTGTTGTAGTCAAGGGAGAGGATGACTCTTTTCCCTTCGCTGTCCTTGGTCTTCTTGTAGAAGCCCTGGTGCGTTTTTTCTCCGAGGAACTTTTTTTCGAGCATCTGATTGAGCAAGTCAGGTACCTTGAACAGGTCTCGTCTCTCATCGTCAGGCGCCCCGTCGTATACATTGCTTGCCACATGAACCAAAGTGTCGAGACCCACCAGATCTGCCGTCCTAAAAGAGGCGCTCTTAGGGTGGCCTATGACAGGACCTGTCAGCTTATCGACCGCCTCGATGCTTAATCCCATGTCTATCATGGTCCTGATGGCAAAGAGCAGGCTGAAGACGCCGATTCGGTTTGCCACGAAATTGGGTGTATCCTTGGCATAGACGACCCCTTTTCCAAGTACCCTCTCACTCGTCTCTGCAAGGGCCTCTATGACTTCAGGGTGTGTCTCCGGTCCCGGGACGATTTCCAGGAGTTTCATATATCTGGGAGGATTGAAGAAATGGGTGATGGCAAAATGTTTTCGGAAGTGGTCGGATCGTCCCTTGCAAAGTTCTTCGGCTAAAATACCGGAGGTATTAGAAGTGATGATGGTCCCGGAACCAATCACAGATTCAATGCTTTCAAAAACCTTTCTTTTTATGTCAATGTTTTCAACTACTACCTCTATGAGCCAATCTGCCTCGCTCAACGACGCCAGATCGTCCTCCATATTGCCGATGTTGACCGACGAGGCGTTTTCAGGAACATAGAAGGAAGCCGGCTTGGACTTCAGGGCCGTATCCAACCCGTTTTTCGCAAACTTGTTCCTAAATGCCTTGCTCTCCCTCGTGAGCCCCTTGTTTTCATCTTTCTCTGTGAGTTCAGGGGGCACGATGTCGAGGAGAGTGACATCCATGCCGACGTTGGCTATATGGGCCGCGATGGTCGCCCCCATCACTCCGGCGCCGATGACACCCACCTTCCTTATCCTTTTGCTCATGGAGCAATCTCCTTTATCCGCCTTCGCAAAAGACCACGGTCTTGCCCGTGTATGAATGCGCAAACAATCAATATGCTACGGCGCGATGTCGCCCCGAAGCTGAGGCGGATAACCGCGTCGTA
>JAFDFO010000290.1 GCA_019309815.1 Deltaproteobacteria bacterium | reverse complement strand
ACCCCCGTGATTGAGAGGCCGGACGATTGTATTGGATGCCGGCTTTGTGAAATACGCTGTCCGGACTTTGCCATCACGATTCAAGAACGTAATGGGAAGCGCGCAAGGAATCGATCATGAGGAAAAAGCCTTCACAAAAACGGCTCCTCTTGCAGGGAAATGAAGCTATCGTGGAAGGGGCTTTAGCTGCAGGCTGCCGTTTCTTTGCGGGGTATCCAATCACGCCCGCCTCAGAGATCAGCGAGCTTTTGTCAGTTCGATTGCCATCAGCGAGCTTTTGTCAGTTCGATTGCCCCAGGTTGACGGTACCTTTATCCAGATGGAGGATGAGATTGCCAGTATGGGGGCTGTTATCGGCGCTTCGCTCGCCGGTGTGAAGAGTATGACAGCAACAAGCGGCCCCGGATTTTCCCTCATGCAGGAGAACCTCGGCTACGCCTGCATTGCAGAAGTCCCTTGTGTTGTTGTGAATGTCATGCGCGGCGGTCCCAGTACAGGCCTGCCCACAAATCCCTCACAGGGCGACGTGATGCAAGCCAGATGGGGAACCCATGGGGATCATCCTATCATCGTTTTGGCTGTATCAACCGTCCTGGACTGTTTTGAAATAACGGTTCAGGCGTTTAACCTCTCAGAGATATACAGAGTCCCTGTTATCATCCTGTCGGATGAAACAGTTGCCCACACACGTGAAACCGTGACCCTACCTTCGCTTGATGGGATTCAAGTCATTGACCGGGTTTCACCCACTATGCCGTCTGAATGGTATATCCCCTATGAAGGAAACAGCAGAGGCGTCCCGACCATGGCGGCTTTTGGAGAAGGATACCGCTGTCACGTGACCGGGCTCATTCACGACGAGCACGGCTTTCCGACGCAGGGGTCTGACGAAATTGGGGAATTCATATCCCGTCTACACCGCAAGATTACCCAGGGCTTTCATGAAATCCAAATGACCAGGGCTTTCATGACCGCCGACGCTGAAGTCGCCGTTATTGCGTATGGCTCTGTCACACGGTCTGCGCGTCAAGCGGTCAGAGAGGCCAGAGAGCAGGGAATCAAGGCAGGGCTGATGCAACTCATTACCCTTTTCCCGTTTCCCAGGCGGTCGGTGGAAAGCTTGTTGAACCAATGTCGAGCCGTGCTGGTTCCGGAGATGAACATGGGACAAATCAGTCGGGAAGTGAAACGTGTGAATCAATCTCCTTGCCGGGTGAAGAAGTACAATCGCATTGATGGCGGAGTGATTGCGCCCGACGAGATTAGCCGGGAGCTGGAAAAGATGTGAAAAATAGAGGATCCAAGGAGTCGAGGGTCCAAGGAGTCGAGTGCAAATGCTTGAAAAACTACTAAAGGGACCAAGGAGTCGAGGGTCCAAGGATTGAAGTTCCCTGCAGCAATCTACAGGGAATCTTCGACTGTAAGGAATTATAACATTTATAGATTCGCTCGCTAACCTTTATCCGCCTCTGGCGGACTGCCGTCCCGCCACGGCGGGACAGGGAATGCGCTCGCTATTGCAGTTCAAAGAAAGGAACCCAGGTTTTGTTGGCAGGGGGTCTATATTTAATTGAAAGAAGTGAATTGGGTACACTAAAAAAAGACATTGCAGAAATCGAAAGAATGTTAACGGCGCTGATAAAACTTTTGGAAAAGAAACCCTTGAATCCTTGAACCCTTGAATCCTTGAACCCTCTTCTCCAACTACATTGGAGAAGAACCATGAGTGCGATATGGCAAAAGAAGTCACAAAACTGATTCATAAGTACTTGCGTCATGACAAGAAGTTCCCGCACGTCTGGTGTCCGGGTTGCGGTAACGGCATTGTCCTGGGGGCACTCATCCGCGCCATTGACGCCCTGGGCCTGGAAAAAGACGAGATTGTTCTGGCATCCGGCATCGGATGTTCGGGCCGCATGCCGGTGTATGTTGATTTCAATACCCTACACGCAACCCACGGGCGCGCCCTGACTTTTGCCACCGGGGTCAAATTGGCAAAGCCTTCCTTGACAGTGATCACGGTGATGGGAGATGGGGACGCCACCGCTATCGGCGGTAACCATTTCATTCATGCCGCCAGGCGGAATCTGAACATCACCGCCATCATTATCAATAATCAGATATACGGGATGACGGGAGGCCAACATTCTCCTACGACGCCCTATGGATGTTATACGACAACGTCCTCTTACGGGAATATTGAACATGCCTTTTCGATTGCCGAGTTGTCAGTTACCGCAGGAGCCTCGTTTGTGGCCAGAGGCACTGTCTATCATGCACAGCTTTTGGAAGGATTGATCGAGAAAGGAATACGCAAGCGGGGCTTCAGTGTGGTGGAGGTGGTATCCACCTGCCCGGTGCATTTTGGACGACAAAATGAGATGGGCGATCCGGTAGAGATGATGAAGTGGTTAAAAGATCATGCGGTAACCGCAAAGAAAGCTGACAGGATGACCCCTGATGCCCTGGAGGACAAGTTCACCATAGGTGTTTTGGCAGACGTAAAAAAGCCCATCTACACGAAGGAATATCAGCAGATTCGCAAAAGGGCCAAGGCGCTTCTGAAGGAATCAAAAGAATGACGGAAGACCGCTACGAGATCCGTTTGAGTGGGTCAGGGGGCCAGGGAATTATCATGGCCGCCATCGTCCTGGCTGAGGCATGCGGCGTCTACGATGGGAAGCATGTCTGCCAGACGCAGAGTTATGGCCCTGAAGCCAGAGGCGGAACCAGCAAAGCCGAAGTCGTCATCAGCAGCCAAACCATTGACTATCCCAGGGCCACAAAAATTGATCTGCTTCTGGCCATGAATCAGGCGTCTTGCGACACCTATTTTTGGGATCTTAAGCCGGATGGGCTGCTGGTGGTTGACGCCACATTTGTCGATCAGCTTCCCACAAGCAGAGCTATTGCTATTCCTTTCACGCAAATCGCCCGAGAGGAAGTGGGCAAGGAGCTTGTGGCAAACATGGTTGAAGAGTATAGAAGCGGCGTTGAAGGCAAGGGTACCCAAGGGAACGGACAAAATGAATCGTAAAGCCTTTCATGCCGGCGTTTCAGCCGCTAAACAGGTCAACCTGGATGCTTTGCCAAGCTCAGTCATGCCGCAAGAGGAAGAAATCTGAATTACTGAAAAACCCCAAGGTGCTTTCAGGTTTCGTCATCACCCTCTTGGTCAAACCTGCGCCGCCGTTCTTCCTTTTCCTTCACACGAAGGATGAACTCCTCTAGGTCATACGGTTCCATTTCTGCAATCATGTCCACGATGCGGCTGGCGATATACACCCTTCTCTCGTCGACATACTCCTGGTATCTCCGTTCCTGAGCTTCCGTAATCGCAGCTTCGTCTTCTGCAATC
>JAFDFO010000009.1 GCA_019309815.1 Deltaproteobacteria bacterium | reverse complement strand
TGTGGCTGAAAGCGGAGAGTAACTTTTTGACCTTCTTGCCGTTGCAGGTAGGGCAGGTGACTTTGTCGTTTCCAAAGACAAGGACCTCAAATTCCCTGTCGCATTTCGCACAATGGTATTCGAAAATAGGCATTTCTATACTCCCCCAACAAAAACAATTTATCACGCCTCTTCATAAGGCGCAGCCGCAACGCACGAAAATAATAAAAAGACACGAAAGAAAGAATTCTTTAAAGATAGTTAATATTTGAACGCAATATAAAGCAATATTGGGTATTTGTCCAGTGTGGGCTTGCCGCGCCATAGCTTTCAGCGACGGCGGGTCTGTGGCTAAATCCTGTTACTCCAGCTTTTCAATCACGGCTGCCGCAAGGAGGGGAAACATGATTTCATGGTGTCCGATAAGGGTATAGCCTGCCCCGCCCATGCTGTGGAGCGGTAGTGCTGGATGAAGTCCATGTTCACGGCAGTAAATCGCTCCACTTTGTGTCCTGTATTCCGAACCAGGGTGAGAGCCTTCAGGAAGACTTCGGGCAAGATCACTGCAGAGCCTACATTCAGGTAAACCCCTTCCTCCAATCCAGCAACCACTGAGGAGAAGATCCTGAAATCGAGATGGGATGCCTTGCCGGCAGCCCCGGCGTCGAATCCGGGATGGATATGAATAATGTCCGTTCCGATGGCCACATGAACGGTCGCCGGAATATCAAGCCGCGCAGCCGCTGCAAAGATGCTGTCTTTGGCAAAAGGGAGATTTTCCGCCATGATTGCCTGTCCCACGGCCTGTCCGAGGCCCAGATCCTGCTTGCCGGCCTCTGCAATGGCGCGGTTCAAGAAATCCGCGGTTTCCTGTGCCATGCCAAAGGCCCCGTGTTCCAAACCCTCCAGAACGTCTTCCGAGGTCCTGCCGATCATGGCCAGTTCAAGGTCGTGTATGATACCGGCCCCGTTCATGGCAATACCGGTGATGATCCCCCGCTCCATCAGGTCAATGAGGATGGGGTTGAGGCCCACTTTAATGACATGGGCACCCATGGCCAGCACCACGTGTTTGCCGGCCTTGTGAGCCTTAGCAATGGCTGAAACAACTGCCCGAAAATCCTTGGCAGCCAGGATGTTGGGGGATCGTTCCAGGAAATCTTCCAGCGACCCGCCCGGTTTCCATGGATGCGCAAAATCTGCGCGATCCACCTTGCTCTTCCGGGATTCCAGGGGGTACGTCTTTAGACCAGACAAATCTATGGGTTTTGGTTTATCCATGGCTTATTGAGTAATTGCTTAGTGCTAAACCGAGTAATCGTAAATCGGTCAGTAATTTATGGATTCGTCATGTCCGTCGTCCGTGGTCCGTAGTCAGTTGCACCCAGAGTCCCGACCAGTTGAGGGAGACATGCGCGTGCTACGCCCTGTCTTTGTTCTCAATATGAATCGATTCGTTTCCCGACGTTTGCAACGGACAACACACGACTAACCACACACAACCGACAACAGATAACGGACATTCGCGTCGTGTTATGGTACTGCGAAGCTCTCAGGGAAGAGGATTCGCTCTACAAGTTCGCACAGAATGTGGGCCGCCGTGACATGGGTTTCCTGGATACGGGGAGTGGCCTGAGAATCCACAACCAGGGCGAGGTCGGAACAATCAGCCAGTTCGCCGCCACCGCATCCGGTCAGTCCTATCGTGTAAAGGCCCATATCACGTGCCGTTTTCATGGCGACAATAACATTCCTGGAGCTGCCGCTTGTACTGATCCCCATGGCAATGTCGTCTTTTCTCCCCAGGGCCTTGATCTGCTTGGAAAAGACTTCATCAAAAGAGTAGTCATTGGCGATACTGGTCAAGATGGAGGTGTCCGTGGTTAAGGCGATTGCGGGCAGCGGTCTGCGCTCTATAGCAAACCGGTTTACGAACTCTGCTGCAATGTGCTGGGCATCCGCAGCACTGCCTCCGTTGCCAAAAAGGAGAAGTTTGTGGTCCGCTGCAAAACAGGTCGCCAGGCGCTGCGCAGCCGTCACAAGAACATCCGCGTTCTCTTTGGCAAACTGCTCCTTTACGCGAGTGCTCTCTTCAAAAGCTTGTAGAACGATATCCTTCATTAAGGTCTGTTCCGTAGTGTGTGAGTGTTGATCAGCTTAAATCCGAAATTCGAATATCCAAATCCGTGATGTTTTCAAGGCGTGAGCCGCAAACAATATCGAATGACAGAAATTCAAATGACCGAAACGGATGGCCGCGGAAACGGCGATGCAATATCGAGCATGAAGTCAGTTGTTTTGAACATTTGGTAATTCATATTTTGGATTTGTTTCGAATTTCGAATTTCGTGCTTCGAATTTTATCCGTTATCCTGTCTCCGCCTGTTCGGTATCAGCCTCTTCGTTCATAAGGACTTCCGTGTCGCGGATCAAATCAGCGCAATCCTCACCCAGATCTGCTGCTATCTTAAGCTCCTTTACGGCATTCTCATAATCCTGGCTTTGCTGGTAAAGCTTGCCCAATCGGTATCGGTAGAGACTGTTGTCCGGGTCAATCTTGGTGCTTTCTCGACAAAGGACAATAGCGATTTCGAGATTCTCACCGATAACCCCATAGAGGTAACCCAGCGTACTCAGACTCTTCGCATCGGTTGGGTTCAGTCTGATGACTTTCTCATACGCCTTGGCTGCCTCCTGATGCATCTCCTTTTTCAGGTAACACTCTCCCAGGGCCCGGAACACATGGGCTCCCTTGGGGGAGTTGGCTGCGGCTTTTTCGAGAAACTCAATGGCCGGATCGGTTTCACCCTTTTCCTGGTGGCACACGCCTATCTGATAGGCTACCTCCGGGTTGTCTTCGTCGAGTTCGTGGGCGTGAAGAAACAGCTCCAGTGCTTTTTCCTGGTCGCCCTGCTTGATGTGAGCAAGCCCAAGATTGAACGTGGCCATCACATCAGTTGGATCAAACCGGATGGCTGTCTCAAAAGCATCAATAGCCAGGTCCGACTCTCCTTGTACGCCATAACAGACCCCAAGGCTGTTATGGACGTTCACGTCTTCGGGATTTACAGCGAGGGCCTTCTTGAATTCCTCGATGGCTCCCTCTATATCCCCATATTGATAGAGCTTGTCTGCGCTGATGTTGAGGCTCACAGCATCAAAAGGTGTAACCGTGTTCGGTCCGAAGAAGGCAGCGTGGTCCAGGGCCTTCTGAGCATTGTCCAGAACGGTGGTCTTCTCGAAAGGCCAGAAGGGGAAAACTGCCAGGCCGATAGACACCGTTTCTTCCCCTCCTATTTGAACCCGGTTCCGTATCTCTTCCGCCAGTTCAAGGCCCTTGGGTTCATCCACGTCTTGGCAAAGACACGCGAATTCCTCATGGCGAAGCCGTCCCCACGTCATGCCGGACGTTCTGCTCATGCTTTCTATGATACGTCCTACCCTGACGAGAAGATTTGAAGTGATATTCTCTCCAAGGCGTTCAAAAATCGTGATAAAATCATCGATGCGAACCACCAGCACGGCGAACCGGTTGGTTTTTTCCGCAAACGATTCAAAGACCCCCGGGAATTGCTCAGGCGTTGGTAAGTCTCGAAATTCCTCTTTTAGAGCATTTGCTCCAACCAATTCGTCTTCCACTCAGCCCTCCGTAAGTATCCTTGTGAATGCCGAGGCAATGATGCCAATTTCTTCATCCTGTACGGTGCGAACGTCCATGATAAACACGTCGTTTTCAATATGCCCGATGATCGGTGGGGCAGAACTGCGCATGAGGCGCTCTATGGCATTGGCTGAGAGTCTCTCTATCATGACGCCCACGCACTTTGTGGGAAGCTCCTGAAGGGGTAGGGCACCGCCACCCACTTTAGATGAGGAATCGATGATGACGGCCTCCAGCCGGTTGTTTCCCAGCCCGTTCAATCGCTTCCGGAGTCGTCTGGCCTTGTTGGCAATAACCCTGGGAGAGAGGGTGAGCATGCGCAGCGTGGGAATAGCCGACATAGCCTCAGCTTCATCCCGATAGAGGTGAAGCGTGGCTTCAAGTGCTGCCAGCGTCAGTTTGTCGATTCGAAGCGCCCGGTTGATCGGGTTCTTTTTAATGCTCTCGACCACATCCTTTCGGCCCACAATGATCCCCGCCTGGGGCCCTCCCAGCATCTTGTCCCCACTGAAGGTGACTACATCAACACCAGTTGCCACGGTCTCCTGAACCGTGGTCTCCTTCATGAGGCCGTATTTGGATAAATCCACAAAGTTGCCGCTGCCCAGGTCTTTCATGACGGGAATATGGTATTTGGCGCCAAGGGCGACCAGGTCGTCCAGATGGACGTCGGCAGTAAAACCGAGCATGCTGAAATTACTGGTGTGGACCTTGAGGAGTAACGCCGTCTCGTCACGGATTGCGCCTTCATAGTCCGGCAGGTGTGTTCGGTTAGTAGTGCCGACCTCGACCAAGCTGGCTCCGCTGCGGGCCATAACGTCCGGAATGCGGAATGAACCCCCGATTTCGACCAGCTCACCCCTTGAAACAATGACTTCTCTACCTTTGGCCAGCGTGTCTAAGGACAGGAAGACAGCACCGGCGTTGTTGTTCACGACCATAGCCGCTTCCGCACCACTTATCTCGCACAGAATATCTTCTACACAGCTGTATCTTGAGCCACGAACTCCTCTTTCCAGATCGAACTCCAGATTCGAATAACGGCTGGAAACCTCAACCAAGCGTTTCACTGCGCTTTCAGGGAGCAAAGAGCGACCCAGGTTGGTGTGAACAACCACGCCCGTGGCGTTAATGACGCGCTTCAGGCTGAATTCCATGCTTTTGCTTACTTGTTGTGAGACTAGATTCAAAAGCTGACTGTCGGCAAAGACGGCCTCATCGAGGAGTTCATCGCCCGCAAGAATCTCAGTGCGAAGTTGGTCCAGAGTGGTACGGATGGACTGTACCAGTAAGGTTCTTGGCACGTCTGCTAAAGGCTGGGCTTTGTCCCACAAATCCAGAACATGATCCACGCCTGGCAGCTTGCGCAACAGGCTCTGCTGTTTTGGCTCCACACTTATCTCCCTGAGAATAGTGTCTATGTTTCTGTTTTCTTTGCGTTCATAACACATTTGGGACCTACTTGTCATGGCAAAAAAGCGAAACGCTTGTCACCCCACTTTAACCTTGCAATGCCGTGTTGAGCCATTATAGTCGGTAGACTTGCGGTTAACGCGTCATCAATTGGGTGGGGGAGCACTTTCCGGATGGTGAACATCCTCAGCACTATCATTCCTATTTTTGCAATCATCTTTCTTGGCTGGTTTGTTCGCCATAAGGGCCTGGTACCGGTCCAGCTCCTGGGTCCTGCCAACCGTTTGGTCTACTACGTAGCCGTGCCCGCCATGATTTTTCGAGAAATTGCGGCAGCATCCTTTACCGAGCAATTTAACGCGACACTGTTGGGCTGCACATTATTACCGGTTTTGCTGGTTTTTCTCCTTTCGTTTGCCGCTGGCTCACTTGCCCGTATTCCCCGAACCGGACTTGGTACCTTCATGCAGAGTTCCTTTCACGGCAATCTCGGCTACATCGGCCTTGCAGTCGCCTTCTACTTCCTCGGGACCGACGGGTTTGTGCGTGCCGGTATTATTGCCGGTTTTCTGATGCTCTTGCAGAATTCTCTTGCAGTCATAGTTCTTCAGGTATGTTCCGCTGGCTCACTCACATGGCGCGATCTGCGGTTCATGGCCGGCCGTGTCGTGGGTAATCCGGTGATCCTGTCTGCTTTGGCAGGTATGGCCTTTTCCATCTCGGGCGTGTCGGTTCCCTTACTCATAGACCGGAGCCTGAAGATCCTGAGTGGCCTTGCCTTGCCCCTGGCCCTTATAGTCATTGGGGCATCGCTCTCTTTTGAGCTGATTCGCCTGCGTCTTTCAAGGGCCTTAGGGGCCGGCATGCTCAAACTTGTCGTGCTCCCTGCCTCAGGTTACTTTCTATATACGTGGTTTGGTGTGGCGACTCATGACTACTTACCCGGCCTCATCCTGCTGGCAGCCCCTACAGCCACCCTGACCTATGTCATGGCCACCGAAATGGGGGGTGACGTGGAGCTTGCCATTGCTGCCATTTCGATCAACACCATGCTTTCTGCCATTACCTTTGCGGTGTGGTTGGGAATCACGGGATAGGGTGGGGAGGTATGTGAAGCATCTCTGGGTTGTTACGATGTTAAATTCGAAGCACGAAATTCGAAATCCTAAACAATATCAAATGACCAAAGTCCAAATGACCAAAACTAAATCGTACGAAACGCCTTTTTGGGCCTAAAGCATGTATGGCATTTTTCTGTCATTGAGACATTCGAGTTTTGAATTTGTTTCGTGCTTCGATATTCGAATTTCGGATTTGAAAAGGCCTTTGCTGGTTTGGCTTTACCATTCTTGAGAGTCTTAAACTCTACTTCTGCAGGGATAAGCAATGGTAGACCTTATTGTGATTGTGGCATATTTCTCCGTGATGCTCTTTGTTGGGTGGCGCAGCAGACGTCAAAGTGCTGAATCGTACTGGGTGGCAGAACGCAGATATTCTACCAGCAGGGTAACTGCTTCGCTGGTGGCAACCATCTTCGGAGCCTCCTCCACGATGGGCATTATCGGCCTGGGGTACTCTCGCGGGTTCACGGGTGCCTGGTGGTCTCTGATTGGAGGGATTGCCCTCATTCCCTTTGGTTTCTTCCTGGCGTCACGTGTTCGCGCCCTTCGTGTTTATACCCTTCCTGATATTCTGAAGGAGGCTTATGGCGACAAAGTTGCAGTGCCCGCTGGGCTGATGATTGCCGTGGCCTGGTGTGGCGTGATAGCCGCCCAGATGATTGCGGGAGGGCGACTCCTGTCCGGGGTTCTTTCTCTTGATTTCCAGCTCGCACTTGGAATTGTCGCGATTGTATTCGTTGTGTATACGTTCTGGGGCGGACAGCTTTCTGTGATCAGGACCGACTTCTGGCAGCTGATGTTGTTCATAGGGGGCCTTCTCATTGCACTGGCCTTCCTGATAGAATCCCAGAGCCCCCTGGACACCATGTTAAAGCAGGTTCCGCCGCAGCACCTCCGGTTTCCGGTCTCATCCTCCTTTGGCTGGTATGAGGTCCTGGTCTTCTATCCTTTGATCGTGGGACTTCCATACATCGTTGGTCCGGACATCTATTCAAGGGTCCTGTGTGCCCAGAACGATCAGGTTGCCCGAAAATCTGCCTTGCTGGCTGCCCTGTTCGTCATTCCTCTCTCTTTCCTATTGGCTTTCTTCGGGGTGCTGGCCCGTGCCCAATTTCCTGGAATCCCTGCTGAGACTGCTCTGCCACACACCCTGAGCGCCCTCATACCAATAGGCCTGCAAGGTCTGATTGTGGCAGGCTTTCTGGGAGCGATCATGTCCTCTGCCGACACGTGCCTCATCTCTGCTTCAACCATCCTTTCCCTGAACGTGGTGGGCCCTCTTCGCAAGGGCTCACAGGAGCAGCATCTCAGAGTCACCAGGTGGGCCCTCCTGGCCGTGGGTGGGACTGCCTGGCTTGTTGCCAGCTTTCAACAGGGAATCATTTCCTCCCTGCTTCTCGGGTATACCGTGTTTGTTGGAGGTGTAGTGTTGCCCACCCTTGCCAGCTTCTATCGCGAGAAGCTCAAGATTACATCATCGGGGGCGCTTTGGGCGATTTTGGTCGGAGGGAGTGCGGCTATCCTGGGCAAGATCTATGGCGGGACCTTGATGAAAGCCGTCCTTACGAGTGGTGGTGTGGATCTTCTACATCATCTACTGGGACCTCAGTATTTGAGCATCCTGCCGATTATTCTCTCTCTCGTGGCTATGGTGGGGGTTAGCTGGATCAAGCGTTGACAACCGCTCTATACTGGTTCAAGAATCTCCCTTATTCCTTCTTCTCTGAGGCTTTCTCAATATCGATAATCCTAGTACTGCCGATATAATCCTCAGTTTCGTATCTCGTGATTTCCGTCAGCCTTCTTGTTATTTCCCCCATTTTAGTTGTTTGTTCTTCAATGGTCTTGATTTTTTCATAAAAAGGATCGTCTTCGGTCATGTCCATCAACATAAGTTCGGAATGTCCGGAAATGACCTGGATGGGCTGGTTCATTTCGTGGCAGACGGCGCCAGCCATTTCGAGGACGACTTGCAGCTTCTCTCTCTGCAATCGCTCCTCCTCCGATCGTTTACGCTCAATGGCATAGCGGATAGAACGCTCCAGTACAGGCGCTCGTATCTCATCTTTGTTCAGATAGTCTGCAGCTCCAGCCTTCATCGCCGCCATGTCCACCTCGCGATCGCCTCTCCCGGTGAGGAGGATTATCGGGGCGTCGCAGCCCTTTTCCCGTGCTTCATTCAAGAGCTCTATCCCATTTCGCTCGCCAAGAACGTAGTCGACCAGAAAAACATCGTGTTGATTGCGCGCCATTTGTTCTATGGCCGCGTCATACGTTGCTGCCCAGTCGAGACGAAATTTTCCTGCCTCTAGTCCCAGAAGCAAATCGCGCAAAATGATATAATCATCTTCGTCGTCTTCAACAAGAAGCACTGTGATAGGGTAAATATCCATGCTAACCTCCAGTTCTTTGTGGTGGTAGTTCGACAATTTCAAACCAGTATTTGGTCAGGCCCTTGATCATTTCGCATAAAGATTCAAAAGTTACCGGCTTGATAACGAACCCGCTTACGCCCATATCATATGAACCAATGATGTCCTCTTCTTCCCTCGACGTGGTGAGCACGACGATCGGGATTCGCCGCAGGTTTGGGTCAGCCTTGATCTCCCTGAGCGCCTCACGCCCATCTTTCTTGGGCATATTCAGATCGAGCAAGATCAGACCCGGGAGGAGTTCGCCGCTCAACCCGGCGTATTTGCCACGACGGTAGAGATAGTCCATCAGTGCCTCGCCGTCTTCAACGAAGTGCAGTTCATTGGGCAATTCGCTCTCCTCCATTGCCTCCTTCAAAAACATCCGGTCTTCGGGGTCGTCCTCGGCATACATCATGATGATCGACTTTGATCCCTTACTCATTTCGTGCCTCTCTTCTGGTAGGTCGTCTCACTGGCAGTGTGACAACAAAAGTCGCTCCCTGGTTGGGCGTACTCGTCGCTGTAATGGTTCCCCCATGGCGCTCCGCAATTTTTCGGCAGATCGGGAGCCCGACTCCCGTTCCATCGTATTCGCCGCGACCGTGCAAACGCTGGAAAACGGTGAAAATGCGCTCGATGTGCTTTTCGTCAAACCCGATGCCGTTATCTTCCACGATAATTTGACATATTTCATCCAGCTGTTGGGTACGAATGCTCACGACCGGCTTCTCCTCCGGCAGGTGGAATTTTAGGCCATTGTCAATCAAATTTTGAAACAACTGACGCATCTGAGTCGGGTCCGCATCAATGGTGGGCATATCGCTCACTTTCACGTGTCCGCCCGTCCTTTTGATGTGATCCTCCAGATCTGACAGGACGTCTTCTACCACCTTGCCAAGATTGACCGGAACAAAGGGCTGGGCCTGTGTCGTGACTCTCGAGAGGGTCAACAAATCGCTAATAAGGGTCTGCATCCGTGCCGCAGCACTTCCCATCCGCCATAGGTAATCGCGCCCCCGGTCATCCAGCATATCGGCATATTTCCCTCTCAGCCGATCGCCGAATGCCTGGATTTTGCGCAACGGCTCTTGCAGGTCGTGTGAGGCGACATAGGCAAAGCGCTGCAGTTCAGCATTGGAACGTTCCAACTCCGCCATGGTTTCCTTTACCCTCTCCTCCGCCCGCTTGCGCTCTATGAGTTCCAGCATCAGTCTTTCGCTGGTACTCGCCAGCTTGGCAGTGCGCTTTTCAACACGCCGTTCCAGTTCATCGTGAGCCGTTTGCAAGGCCTTCTGTACAAGTTTTTGGTCAGTGACGTCTCGCAGAATATGGACACTGCCCACTGGGGTTCCATCAGGACTTAGATGGATCGCTGCGCTAATGCTGACATCGAGTGTCATCCCTTCTTTGGTATATCGACGGCTCTCAACACCAAAGAAGCTTTCTCCGGCCCGCACCTTCTTGATCATCTGTTGCGTCTCCGGCCAATTCTCTTCCGGGACATAGTCTGGTTTCTTTGCCAAGATCTCGTCGGGGTTCCACCCGAAAACGCGAGTGAAGGCGGGGTTAACGTAGGTGCCCTTGCCCTCCATGTCGTAGACGATAACGGGATCCGGAACTGCCTGCAGAACCGTCCGATATCTCTCCTCGCTCTCTCGAAGCTGGTCCTCGGCCAGGCTGCACTCGTGAATCCTTTCTTCCTCAATCTGAAAGACATCCCAGAAGAGACGGGCAGCGACATGGTCCATAACGCGGATGTGGTCCGGCTTGGTGCGAGAGATGTCATTGGCTACTTCTTGACGGCCCGTGAGCTCGATGATCATGTTCAGATCTTCAAGCTCGAACAAATCCCGGTAGTCTGTTGTTGTAAAGATTCCTTTTTCTTTGGCAAAACGACAACCTATAGACTCCGGATGGGTGTCAGCTACCCCGATGATCTTCATGCGGAGCTGGCTGAGCTTTTCAGCAAATATCATGTCCATGATAGCCTTGCACCCAGGCCCCCCGCCCACAATGGCTACATTAAGTGGCGTGCCCTTTTTCATCATTACAGCCTTTCCAACAACCTTTCATGAATGTTGTCAAACCCGCCGTTAGACATGATCAGGATGATGTCTTCGGGCACTGCAACGTTGACCAGATAGTCGATGATGGCGTCGGTATCCGGAAAATAGAATGCTTTCTTGCCGCCATTTTTCAGGTCCTCCACCAGCTCCTCTGATGAGAACCGCTCATCAGCGGGTATCTTTTCCAGCAAGGGCGGCTTTCGGATGCAGACCAGATCTGCATCATCAAAAGAGTCCGGATATACTTTTTGAAAGACTTTCCGCATGCTCGAATTTGTGCGTGGCTCGAAAACAGCGATAATCCTGTTGTCGACATGAAAGGCACGAATTGCCGCAAGAGTTTCTCGGACCTCGGTGGGGTGATGGGCGAAATCGTCTATTACGGTAATGCCTTTCTTGACTCCCCGCACTTCCTGACGGCGCTTGATTCCCTCAAAGGTTTCAAGCGCTCCTGAAATAACCTCTTGAGGCAACCGCATGTCGTGAGCTACTGCAATGACTGACAGTGCGTTCAGTGCGTTGTGGAGACCGGGCAGGGGTGTCTTAAAAGTGCCGAAGGGCTCTCCGCGGGATGTTACCTCAAGATAGGTCCAGGGCGGATCAAAGCGCACGTCTTCGAGCCGCCACGGTGATCTTTCTTCAAAGCCATAGGCTGCAACCCAGCACTTGGCCTGGGCTACGAGATCTCTCACGCTCGGCGCCCCGTCGCAGGCAACCAGCAGGGCTTCTTCAGGCATGGTCGTAACAAAATCGAGAAAGGCTTTCTTGACGTGGTCTAAGTCCGTGTAGATGTCGGCATGATCAAACTCGACACTCGTCAGGATCGCTCGCGAGGGGGTGAAGTGAAGGAATTTGGGCCCCTTGTCAAAGAAGGCGGTGTCATATTCGTCTCCTTCGACCACAAAGTAAGGGCCGGTGCCAATATTGTAGTTGCTATCAAAGTTTTTGAGAATGCCTCCCACCATGAAGCCAGGGTCAAGCCCTGCATAGGCAAGGACCCAGGCCAAGAGGGCCGCTGTAGTGGTCTTGCCATGGGTGCCCGTGACAGTCAGGGCCCCCTTCCCGTGAATGAAGAAACGATTCAGGGCCTGGGGAAAGGAGCAAAAGGGGAGACCCATTTCGAACATGCCGACAACTTCTGGATTATCTTTTGAGACGGCGTTACCAACGACAACGAGATCTGGCCGACGAGAGAGGTTCTCAGGCCGGAATCTTTCCGCAATTTGAATACCACGTTCTGCAAGGAAGGTGCTCATTGGGGGATAGACATGATGGTCTGAACCGGTTACCTCAAATCCAGCTTCGTTGAGCATACCAGCCAGGGCCCCCATACCGGTGCCGCAAATGGCGATGAGATGTATGGTTCTGACTTCCTCAGGAATGCGATTCTGCGTCAAGTCCAATGGTGCTGTCTCCCCTATCTGTCCAAAACGATCTTCGGCAATAGTTTGAATTAGAGCAGGCCTTTGCTATAGTAAATTAGTCTGTTTTCCGTTTCTTCCAGTTCGGTGCCTTTATCTTATGGATGATCAACAGTTTCGTCAACTTCTTAGTCGGTTCGGCTTCTCCTGGGACGGTTACCGCAAGGTAAGGCGGGGCGTCAAAAAGCGTGTGACGCGCCACATGCAACAGGCGAACTGCCGAACCATGCAGGCATATTTTTCGCTCCTGAATCAAAACAAAGAAGCCAGGAAGCATTTCAACTGCCTCATGACTGTCTCTATCAGTCGTTTTTTTCGCGACCGGCAGCTCTGGGAGGTTATGGAGACCGAGATATTGCCGGCGTTCATTCAGGAAGACCATAACAGGGTGAAGATCTGGTCAGCAGGCTGTGCCTGTGGAGAAGAGGTATATAGTCTACGAATCCTCTGGGAGACGGTAGGCCGGCGTTATTCTCGTCTCCCCGAACTCGAAGTGCTGGCTACTGACATGAATCCGTCTTATCTCGAGAAAGCTCGGACCGGTGTCTATTCTCGGAGCAGTCTGAAAGAACTACCCGAAGCAATGGGAGCCCAGTTTTTTCTGTCTGTGCAGGAGGAAAAGAGCTATAAGGTGAGTGAACGCTTGAAGGAAGGAATCATCTGGCGTGGTCATAATCTATTGTTTGATTCTCCCGGGACCAACTTCCACCTGGTCTTCTTGAGAAACAGTCTGCTGACCTACTATGAGGATGAGCTGGAGATTCCTGCGTTTCGGAAGGTGGTCAGCAGCATGGCTCAAGACGGACTGCTGGTTATTGGATCCCACGAAAAAATACCTACGGGCAACTGGGGGCTTGTACCTTCTGGCTACCATCCATGCATTTATCATTTTGAAGAATCTCTCACCAGGCACGGAGAACACGGAGGAAGTGATTTTTCTGTTTGTCGGGAGACGACGACAAACAGAAAAGACTCCAGCCCCTGCGGGGCGAATCACGGCTTAACGGGATAGGCGCTCAGCAAGGGAGAACGGATATCCAAATATGACACGACGTGATCGCAAAAACGTGTTTGTGACTGGTCCACCTCGGTGCGGCAAATCGACTCTGATGGAAAAGCTCATTGAGCGCATTGAAAAACCAACCATAGGCTTCTTCACGCGGCAGATAACAGAGAGGGGGCAGAGGGTCGGATTTTCCATCACAACGCTTGATGGAAAAGAGGGGGTACTTGCCCACGTGAACATGAAAGGACGATTCAGGGTGGGCAAATACACCGTGAACCTCCTTGACATCGATCAGATTGCGGTTCCGTCCATGTTGCCTTCCACGCCGGATGACGTTGTGGTGGTTGATGAAGTCGGCAAGATGGAGTGTTTTTCTCCGATATTCAAACAGGTCCTTATGAAGCTCCTGGATTCAGACCATCAGGTCATCGGATCCATCGCAGAAAAAGGGGACAAGTTTATCCAGGAAATAAAGGCACGGGATGACGTTTTGCTCTTCAATGTATCTGCAAAAAACAGGGACACTCCCGAGCTGTTTTCTGGACTGCTGGCGGCTCTTGGTTAACTCCTGCCGAGTTCTGATATTGAAGTAATACTTTGATTGTTTGGCGGAGTCGTTAGTGACTCTTGTTGACAAACCCAACGTTCATGGTAAAAGATCGCAAAATCCACAGACCTTGAAGGATCGTACTTCGCATGAATACGTCAGCTCAAAGAACCGGTGTTGAAGGATATCTTATAGGCATCCTCGAACGCTCCAACAGGCTCTCCAACTATGCCCAGTCGAGAGGATGGGGCTTTATCCTGACGTGGGCGCACAGAATCGCAGGGCTCATGCTGGCTCTCTACATGCTTTTTCATGTCTACACACTTTCCGGGCTTCACGAACCTGAGGTGTTTGCCTCGAAAATGAAATTCCTCCAGAACTTTGTTTTTAGCCTTCTTGAATGGGCGCTGGCCGTTCCGGTTATTTTTCATGCGTTGAACGGTACCCGACTGATCCTTTATGAGGCTTTTCGCGTTAGACAGGATGCTGTCATGATTCGCTGGGTCTTTGTACTGAGCAGCATCTACGTCCTGGCATTAGGGTTTTTGATGATGATGGGCGATCAAGAAGTGTCAGTCGCCTTCTTCTGGCTCACGGTGGCGATAGCCGGCGCTATTTCAAGTACGCTTGTGTACAAGAAACTCTGGTACACGCAGAATGCCTTGTTGTGGAAGCTTCAAAGGGTGTCCGGGGCATTGCTTCTCCCTTTAGTATCCGGCCACATGTTCTTCATGCACCTGAACTACCAGGTTGGCCACGACGTGAATACTATACTGGCAAGGATCTCTGCTCCTGGAATGAAAGCCCTGGACGTTGTCTTTGTAGTCACCGTCTTCTTCCACGCGGGCTTCGGTCTTTCTACGATTATTAGTGATTATGTGGAGGACAGGCTCTTAAGGAACGGGCTTCAGCTGGTGACAAGTTTTGTCCTGGGCGTCTTCGCCTATGGAGGGGCAAAGCTGGTTCTGACTATTTAGGCATCAGGAGATCGTATTCTGGCGCCGGATAAGCATATTACTTGTCCAGCATCCAGTATCCAGTATCCAGAAGCCAGAATCCGTCTATGCAGAGATGTGATCTGTTCAGTCGCCTACGGGATTTACAACCGTATACTGCTTTCTGAAAGACTACGGAGGATAAAAGGTTGGGAAACAGACTCCAAATCGATTCAGTGCTTAGGGCTGACGTGCTTGTGATCGGGGCTGGAGGAGCTGGTCTCCGATGTGCTGCGGAAATATGTGAGCGCCGTCCAGGCACGAACGTCGTCGTTGTGACTAAGGTGTTCAGTCCGCAGAAGTCTCATACCGCAGCAGCCCAGGGCGGCATGGCCGCAGTTGATCCGAAAGATCCCGTAGACAAAATCATCTACCACATGTTCGACACCTGGAAGGGTTCGGACTGCTCGGCAGATCAGAATGTCATCAAAAAAGTCTGCGAGTCTGCCTGGGAGCAGATTGTCTGGCTGGAAAAACACGGCATGCATTTCAGTCGCACGGAAGAGGGACGTATTGCGAAGCGGCCCTTTGGTGGCCATATGCTTAATTTTGGCGAGGTCAAGGCGTTTCGTGCAGCCTACGAGGCAGATCGCACCGGCAAGGGGATCATGGATACGGTTTGGGGTGAATCGCTGAAATATGGCGTGGTGTCCCTGAATCAGAGTTTGGCTTCAGAGTTGCTGTTCAGGAATGGCCGCTGTACAGGGGCCATCGTTTTTATGGAGCAAAACGGGAAGTTTGTGGCTGTTCTTGCCAAGGCCACGGTCATGGCTACGGGTGGAAAGACCCGCATGTATCAAGTGACCAGCAACTGCCGTCAGAACACGGGGGATGGTCTGGCCCTGATTCTACAGGCCGGGCTTCCGGTCATGGATTTAGAGGCCGTGCAGTTTCACCCGACCGGGATTGTCGGCCCCGGCATTCTTGCCAGTGAGGCGCTGCGCGGGGAAGGCGCCATTTTGAGAAACAAGGATGAGGAACGGTTTATGGAGCGGTATGCTCCCACGGCCAAGGATCTGGCGCCCCGGGACCTCGTTTCCCGCTGCATCATGACCGAAATCCGCGAAGGGAGGGGACTCATTCATCCGGACCACAAACTTCCCCATGTCTGGCTGGACCTCAGGCACCTCCCGGATCATGTGCATAAAACCAGGATTCAAGAAGTCTCCGGATTTTTCTCCAAGTTCGTTGGCGTTCAGCCCCAGAAAGAGCTGTGTCCGGTCGCTCCTACCGCCCATTATCAAATGGGCGGGGCACCGACGAACGAATTCGGAGAAGTCCAACAAGACCCGGAACAGATCATCTCCGGCTTGTATGCCTGCGGCGAGTTTGCTGCAGCGAGCCTGCACGGTCACAATCGTCTGGGAACGAACTCGCTGCTGGAGTTGATCACGATGGGGAAGGTTGTTGGAGAAAGGGTGGTTGCCTATCTTGACGATGTGGAGGATCCCGGAAATGTTCCTGAAGACGGGGGCCAACACGTCTTTGGGCGGTTCTCGCGCTATCTTGAGGCCCAGGGGGGTGAGCGTCATGCAGATATTCGTCATGCCCTCCGCGTCCTGATGACGGACAAAGTTGGCGTGTTCCGAACCGAAGACGGTCTCACAGAGGCGATCGAAGAGCTCAAAGCACTCAAGGAGCGGGCTATGCGGATGGAACTATCCAGCAAGTCACTCGTCATGAATCAGGAGCTCCTTCAGTTCTTCGAGCTAGATCACCTCCTGGATGTATCAATAGTGATCGCCCACGGTGCCTTGCACAGGAGGGAGTCGAGGGGGGGGCACAATCGTGAAGACTATCCGGAGAGAAGCCCTGATTTTCAATACCACACCCTGGCTCATATGACCGAATACGGGAAGGTTACGCTCGGCAGGCGACCGATTGATATGAGTATCTATGATGCCGGAGGAGAGCATCGTGAGAAGTTTGGCATCATTGAAAGACAATACTGACGAAGGCCTAAGGCGTAAGGTGCAAGGATTGTTTAAAGCCCTGAGCCGTGCGCCCAGCGCCTTGCACCGGTCTCTCCTTGGCTCTTGATTTCCAAAACCTGTATGAAGCAGAAATCAGCCAGCACGTTCATTCGGGGAAAAATATATGTTTGAAGAATATGAAATCACCTTGATGATTAGCCGCTATGATCCTGACCGGCAGCGGTCGTGGGTCCAGGGCTACCAACTGGCGGCGGGTCGAATTCTGCGATTTGTGGATCTATTCCAGAAGATCAATGACGAGCAGGACCCTACACTGGCATGGCGCTCTTCGTGTGAGCACGGCCAGTGCGGTACATGCGGCATGAGAATCAACGGGAAGCCTCTATTGACCTGCGAACTCCTCGTCGAAAATGCTGTCAGGCTGTTCAAGACGCAGACCTTTACGGTGGAGCCTTTGACAGTGGCTCCCGTCATTCGCGACCTGGTCATAAATATGGAAGAGGCCTATGAGCAGGTCCATTTCGTGAAACCGTACATCATTGAACCTGCCGCTGAGCACCTCGAAGGGGACGAATACAGGATTTCGCCACGCGAGTTGGAAGCCTATGTTGAGGCTACCCGCTGCATAAACTGTTTCTGCTGTGCAACGGCGTGCGTGACACAGAAGAACTATTTCGGTCCAAATGCCATGCTTGCCAATATCGTCCGTCTTATGGATCCACGGGAAACCGCCAACCAGGAAAGGATGGACACTTTATACAGCAACAAGGGAACTCCTCGTTGCAGGACGGCCCAGGCTTGTAGTTTTGTTTGTCCCAAGGAGATCGACATTGCCCATTTTATTGCCTTGGCCAAGGAGGGCAACTTCTAGTAGATTTCCATGTCCTACCGCAGATAAATTGAGATGAAAGACAGAAGTCGAGATGCAAGCTGGGGTTATTCTTCCCCTCTGAAACGTTTGTTGCACCGCTTATCGCGGAACCGGACGTGGCTTGTAGTTGTTCTGTCGATGATCTCGGTCTTTTCACTTACCTCTGTTGGAATACTGATTTTCGAACACAGGCTTAATGAGGGTTTTCGAAGCCTAGGCGATGTCATTTGGTGGACTATCGTGACAGCGTCCACCGTAGGCTATGGCGACAAGGTGCCTGAAACGACAGGCGGGCGGGTGGTGGCGATCCTGGTGATCGTCTTCGGCGTCCTCGCCGCAAGTATCGTGACGGGTCGGATTGCGTCGTGGCTGGTAGAATGGAAGATAAAGGAGGGAAGCGGCTTGGCCACTCAAAGAAAACTCACAAAACATCTGGTAATATGCGGCTGGAAGAATGAGATGCCCGGGTTTCTCACGGGAATCCTCAAGGTCAATCGAAAGCTGACTTCCGAGGACATCGTTCTCGTTAGTACAGTAGAGCCAGCCGCAATCGAGAACCTTCGATCCGTCCCCGAATTGCATAACATAGGCTTTGTACGGGGTGACCATGTGGATGAGGCGGTCCTTCATCGGGCGAATATCAAGCGGGCGGCCAAGGTGCTGATCCTGGCTGACAGCAGCGTCGCCGGTACGGCCCAGGAGGTAGACGCACGAACTGTAATGACTGCTATGACGATAAAATCCATTTCCAAGGACATCTATACGTGCGTGGAATTGATTGATTCCAAATTCGAGCGTTATCTGCAAAGTGTCCACTGCGACGAGATATTCCTGTCCAGACAGCACAACCGGCTTCTTCTGGCAAATGCCTCGGCTGCTTCTGGTGTTTCCCATGTTGTTCGTGACCTCCTCGATATGGAACAGAACTGCTTGGTCACCAGAGAATTCCCTGCTAAGTTCGTCGGTGACACGTTTAGCAGCCTCAGCCAGTATTTCATGGAGGCTGAAAGAAGCATCTTGATTGGACTTCTGGAAAACACGGGAAACATCTTTCAGCGGAAGAGAGAGGCCCTGCGCATGGCACAAAGGACCCCAGATCTCTCGCGATTGGTTGCCAACTTGCAGGAGGTGAAGAAGCTACAAGGGAACCATCCTGTGTTCAACCCGGGCCCGGACTATGAGATTAAGCAATATGCCCGAGCCATTCTAATACAAACATGACAGGGCAGGAAATATCATGGACAAAGGATCAATCATTGAGAAGCTGAGAAAGATCGAATTATTCCAAGGTATCAAAGACGATGATGAGAGACTCTCCAAGCTGGCGGGGATCGTCTCGGTCCGGCAGTGCAACGCAGGCGAAGGCATTATTGCGGAGGGTGACGCAGGCAGCGAACTCTACATCCTGAATAAAGGTGGGGTGGATGTCCAGAAGCGGACGCTTGACAATGACGTTTTTACCATTGTTACACTTACGGACACGGAAGACGTGTTCTTTGGCGAACTGGCTCTCATGGACGAGGAACTCCGTTCGGCTTCAGTTACTGCCAACACGCACTGCGAGTTACTGGTAATCAAGCGTGAGGACTTCAACCGCTTGGGAGAAGAGGATCCGTGGCTGGGGCTGTCAGTGACCAGGGCCATTGGTCGGGCCCTGTCGAGAAGGCTTCGAAAGACCGATGAGGACCTCATTACCCTGTTCGAGGCCCTGGTTGGAGAGGTGGCTGAAAGCGGCAACCTAGAGGAACCGGGGCAGGATTGAAAATTGAAAATTGACAAAAACAGGGTTCGAAATGACGCCATTCAAAGACTCTTCTGTGCAACCATCAAGATTGAAAGATTCTGATAAGCTCTTTGACTCCTGAATCTTCAATCTCCAATCTTCAATCATCAATCTTAATCGGTGCCTGTCCGGAATCGCTCTATCCGGACAGGCACCTAATCTGCTTGAGATATTACAGTTTTGACATGAGGTCTGCAGTTACTTCGGGAACGCTTGGGGCACCGTCAAGAATAATATATTTGATCTTGCCCTCTTTTTCAGCGAGATCTTTGAAATAATAAGAGGAGGCCAAGGTTCCGGTGTCCGAGTCGTAGTAAATGCCGTGACGTTTACCGATGGCGCCTTCATCCTGGTCGTCAGCGCGCTCAGTGAGGTCCCCACCGCAAACCCTGCACTTATCGCCGTCCGGCTTGATGGCATCAATGAAGATGTTGTTGGGATGGTTGTTGTCATTGACGCAGAGCCTGCGGCCCATGATACGGTTTTTGGCAATCTCTCGATCCAGCAGAACCTCCACCACCACGTCCAAACCAAGGCTTGCCGTCTTGAGGGCTTCATCCAGTTTAATGGCCTGGGTCTTGTTTCGAGGGAATCCATCCAGGAGCCAGCCCTCCTTGCAATCATCCTGTTTCAGACGGTCCAGAATCATGGGAATGGTAATGTCATCGGGTACCAAGTCTCCGCGGTCGATGTATTCCTTGGCCTTTGCACCGAGTTCGGTCCCTTTGCCGATATTTTCCCGGAAGATTGCGCCTGATTCAATGTGGGGAAGTTTGAATTTCCCTTTGAGAATTGCACCTTGGGTCCCCTTGCCACTGCCGTTTGGTCCAAACATTAGAATGTTCATACACCTCTCCTTTCCTATGTAATTTCTAATGGAAGCGTGAATTTGGTGTCCGAACAGGTCACAGCCTCAAGAACGGACGTAAAACAAAGGTTTTAGTGAGTACGAAGGTTCCCCTATAAAAACCGGCGGATTTTGTCAAGGAATTTGAATGACAAGGCCCCGACAAAGGTGATATTAAAAGACGTTTTTCCGTCCTGTCAGGTCAACATTTAGTGCAGTGATTAAGGAATCTTGAGCCGTGAGCCTATTGAAGAATCGCCTTGAATCGGGGCCTGTGGAGGCATCAGCTTCTTGCAGGATCGATTGCGGCGGAACACTTGATATCAAGACTTTCTACTATCCACTTGGCCATCTTTCCCCGTGCACTTTCAACATAGCCCTCAACATGAAGACCAGGGTACGAATTCTGCCCTACCGTTCAGGGCAGATCAAAGTGTCTTCAAAAGGCTTTGAAACTGAGGAACACCCGGCTGACAATGCTCCTTTTAGCGGCCCCTTGGGCCTGGTCTTTGCCATTGCCTCGTATTTCAGGGTTGAAGGCCTGCATATCGAGATCGTGTCCGAGTCGCCGCCCAGAAGCGCCCTGGGAGGTTCTTCAACGGCCGCAGTCGCCTTGATCGGGGCTCTGACAAACGCTTTAGCAGGGCACGAAGGCATACCGGCCATCAACACAGAGCAGATTGTTCTATTGGCCCACGGCATCGAGGAAGCAGTCGCCGGCATTACTTGCGGAATGCAGGACCAGCTGGCTGCAGCCTACGGCGGTGTCAATGCCTGGTACTGGCCAAGCGGACCGGCAGATCCCCCTTTCAGGAGGAAAGAAGTCTTGCCGGAAGAAGAATACTCCGTGCTGGAGTCCCGTCTGTTGGTTGCATACTGTGGGGTTCCCCACGAATCTCAGGATATCAACAGTACATGGATCGATCAGTTCGTCAAGGGTACCGCGCGGCCTCTTTGGCCTGAAATCGTTTCCTGCACCAATGCGTTTGTTCAGTCTTTGACTGGGAAGGATTGGGCTGCTGCAGTGCAGGCTATGAACAGAGAGGTCGAAATCAGAAGGCAGATGACGCCTGAAGTCTTTGATGAAATCGGCGTCGGACTCTTTGAGAAAGCAGTGGCCCATGGTTGCGGGGCAAGGTTCACCGGCGCTGGTGGTGGGGGATGCATCTGGGCGCTGGGGGACGAGGACGATATTCGTGTGTTACGGCCCGAGTGGGTCGACATATTGTCTCAGAGGGAGGGTGCGAAGCTGCTTGATGCAGGGGTGGACCCCAAAGGATTGGAAACAAGTTCATATTGACCCAACCCGCATATGCGGGTTACACTCCCGCTTGTTGGATTCTGGTTCACTAACCGTTCGCTCACAGGAGGACACCCATGTTCGGACTAGGCGTACCTGAGCTGATCATTATCGCACTGATCATCCTTCTTTTTTTTGGGGCCAAGCGCCTTCCGGGCATAGGGACAGGACTCGGCAAGACGGTCAAGGAGGTCCGCAATATCAAGAGGGAGTTGAGCGGAGAGAAGAAAAAGACAGAGAAGTCAGAGCCTGCTGAGGAGTCGAAATCGGAGGAGAAGACTCTTGAGGGAAAGGTAGCCGACAAAATCTTTGATAAGGTTCCTGGTGTAGAGCATGCCAGAAAAATCAAAGACAAAGCTAAAGAAATCAAGAAGATGGTGAGTTAAACTGCAATGTCAGAACGTTCATACGCACATGTTCTCCTGAACCCAATCGCGGGTAGCAGAAAACGCAGGAAGCAGCAGGCTGCCGTGTCAGACCGATTGCGAGAATCTGGGATTACGTGTGAAGTTACAGTCAGCGAACACCCCGGGCACCTTATGGAAGTGGCAAGCGAACTTGCCATACGGGGGTGTGAAACCATCATTGTGGGCGGAGGTGACGGGACGATCAATGAGGTGATCAACGGAATTGCCGGCACAGAGACTGTCCTCGGGATTCTACCTTTGGGTACTGCCAACGATTTTGCTACCAACATGGGGATAGAAGACGTTGACAGCGCATACAACATCATAAAGAAAAGACGAACAAAGAAGATAGACCTGATCAGGGTGAATAATGACAGGTTTTTTGGGAGCACTGCATGTCTCGGCTTTGATGCGGAAGTGGCGGCTTTTGCCAGGAGAAGATGGCTGAATCCCTTTTGGATGCACGTTCTGGGAGGCGTGTGGAAGTTTTTTTCCTACAAGTCGAAGATGGTAGAATTAAGATTTAACGGACAGAAGTCTTTTGGAGATATTTTCCTCGTGGCCTTTGGGAATGTCAGGTCATATGCCCGGGGCATGGTGATCAACCCGGAGGCCGTATTTGATGATGGTTTCTTGGATATCTGTGTAGTCGGGCAAATGCCGAGGTGGAGCGTCCTTTCCGTTTTTCCCTCGGTTTATAAGGGAACCCATGTGACCCACGAAAGGATTTCCCAATATCGAGCGGAGGCCGTCTTTGCACAATCCGCAGACCCCATGCACCTGTATGCTGACGGAGACTTCATGGCCACAACCCCGGTGCGCCTTGAGGTGGCCCCAAAATATCTCAAGGTGATTGTCGGGTTTGAAGACGAGGCGCCTGAGTTCGAAGCACCTGGTAATATCCGGTGATCTAATATTATATTCATCATTCCCTTCCCCGTGCTTCCCTCTGCCTCTCGTTCCATGAGAGGCCCATTCTACTGATTGCTGATTGCCAAACATTCGTATTTTGTGCTTGACAGATAGAACATGCGTTCTATATATGGACAATAGAACAAATGTTCCAGGCTATCAAAAAAGAATAATGGAATAGTGGAATAGTGGAATAGTGGAATAATGGAAAAACACGTAAAATCTGTGGCTTTACTTCTCTTGCTTTTTGAATCACTCCATTACTCCAAAGAAAGATCGCGAGACGGAGTTGCCTGAAACCCGTACTTATCGCTGAAGGCGGTGGAGCAGCAAGGGTCTGGGAGGTGCCTTATGGAAAACCTGTCCGACAAACAAGCACAGGTATTGAAGTTTCTTGTGGATTTCAATGCAGAACACGGGTTTCCACCGACTCTAAGAGAGCTTTGCCATACTTTTGGGTTT
>JAFDFO010000289.1 GCA_019309815.1 Deltaproteobacteria bacterium | reverse complement strand
AAGTACGAATCATCTATGGCGGCAGTGTGGCGCCAGAGAATGCCGAGGAGCTATTAGCCTCACCCGACGTGGATGGATTAGGAGCCGGTCGCAAAGGTCGCGACCCGGTTGCCTTTGCACAGATCGTGCGACTGATAGCGGCGACCAAGGGGGTGTAAGGCGGGGTCGACCTTGGCTTTCACCTTATTGGTAGACAGGCTGGACCGGTAGGTCGAGATGGTTGAAAAACAGAAATCGCCTCAGAAGTCCTCACGGGACCTTACCGTGATTACGACGCACGTCAACGCGGACTTCGACGCGTTTGCCTCTATGCTGGCAGCCCAGAAGCTCTATCCGGAGGCCCTGGTGGTTTTCCCTGGTTCCCAGGAGAAGAACTTAAGAGATTTCTTCGTGAAATCGATGGTGTATCTGTATAATGTTGCAAGAATCAGGGACATCGACATGAACACTGTGACCCGGCTCATCCTGGTAGATACCCGCCAAGCTAGCCGCATCGGCAAGTTCTCCAGTATCGTTCAACGCCCCGGCTTAGATATCCACATATATGATCATCATCCACCAACGCCCGATGATCTCTCAGGCAGTGTGGAAGTAACCCAGATGACAGGTGCAACTGTTACCATCCTGACAAAGATCCTCCATGACAAAGGAATAGCCATTACCCCTGAAGAAGCCACGATCATGGCTTTGGGCCTTTACGAAGACACGGGTTCTTTCACATTCTCATCAACAACGGTGGATGACTACCATGCTGCCGCTTATCTGCTCTCCATGGGAGCGAACCTGAATGTGGTCTCGGACATCATCATCCGGGAAATGACGCCGGAACAGATCGGTCTCTTGAACGATATGATTGAAGGAGTCAAGCGTCACACCATCAATGGTGTTGACGTGGCCGTCACCAGTGTCTCTTCTGAGAGCTACATCGGTGACTTTGCTTTTTTGGTACACAAACTGAAGGACATGCAGAACCTGGAAGTCGTTTTTGCCCTGGGAAGCATGGAAAACCGTGTTTACCTGATAGGTCGAAGCCGCCTGTCTGAAGTAGACGTGGGAGAGATTGCAATGGTTTTCGGAGGCGGAGGCCATCCGTCAGCGGCCTCGGCAACAATCAGAGGACAGACCCTTATCCAGGTGGAAGAAAGCCTCCTTGCCCTCCTACGCCGGGTAATAAACCCCAAACGGTCGGCCAGAAACCTCATGTCTGCCCCCGCGATACACGTGGAGCCGGCCATAACCCTGAAAAAAGCAAATGAACTCCTGACCCGGTACAATGTGAACGTCCTTGTCGTGCTTGATGCTGATGACCTTCTCGGCATCATCTCCCGCCAGGTCATAGAAAAAGGCATGCATCACAAACTGGAGGACGTGCCGGTCCGTGAATACATGACAACGGATGTCGGTACGGTGGGTCCTGATGCAGTGCTGTCGGAGATTCAAGAAAAGATCATAGCCAATAAACAACGACTTCTCCCTGTGGTGGAAAACGAGCGTGTCATTGGAGTCATCACCAGAACCGACCTCCTCAACACACTGTTAGGCGAACCCGCGCAAATCCCTGAATTTTCTTTGCACAGTAGGAAATGGGGAGCCACCGTTCGCCAGAGACGGGTGACCAAATTCCTCGGTGAGCGTCTTCCGGAGGAGACCCTTGAAGTCCTGAAAGTCGTTGGCAAGGTTGCCGACTCGCTTGGCTACAATGCTTACGCAGTGGGCGGTTTTGTGCGGGACATTTTCTTGTACCAAGAGAACCTTGACATCGATGTGGTCATCGAAGGCGACGGCATTAAGTTTGCCAAGGCCTTCACGGCATCGGTGGGAGGACGGGTCCGGGCTCACGAAGCTTTCAGGACAGCGGTCGTGATTCTACCGAATGGCCGGAAGATCGATGTAGCCACAGCGCGCCTTGAATACTACGAGTCACCCGCCGCGCTGCCCACGGTAGAAGCAGGTTCCATTAAGCTCGATCTTTATAGAAGGGATTTCACGATCAACACATTGGCTGTGAAACTGAATCCGGACGGATTCGGAACCCTCATCGATTTCTTTGGAGCACAAAAAGACCTGAAGCAAAAAGTAATACGTGTCTTACATAATCTGAGCTTTGTGGAAGATCCTACGCGTGTTTTTCGGGCTGTTAGATTTGAGCAAAGGTTCGGTTTTAAGATAGGAAAGCTCACATCAGGGCTCATCGAAAACGCTGTCAGAATGGACTTCTTCAAGGAGTTGGGCGGGCGGCGGATCTTTTCAGAGCTCCGCCAAATCCTGGACGAAGACAAACCACTGATGGCCCTTCGACGCATTAACGAATACGATCTGCTGAAGATGATCCATCCAAAAATCGTGTACAACTCAAGTCTGGAGTCACTTCTAAATTCGGTTGAAAAAGTCCTTACCTGGTACAACTTGCTTTTCTTAGAAGAGCCATGTCGAGGATGGATGGTCTATCTTCTGGCCCTTCTCAGATCCCTGGATCAGGAAGCTGCGGGGGCTGTGTGTGACCGTTTGAAGCTGACGGACCGACACCGAACAATCTTGATTAGTGAGAAGGCAAGAGGAGAAGAGTTCCTGAAATGGATGGCACTGGCACACGTATTCAAGAGCAGTGATATCTATAAGAGACTTCGTCCGTTTCACATAGAGACGCTTCTTTACATTATGGCGAGCAGTACTCGCGATCCAGTCAAGCGAGCGATTTCCAAATACATTACTCAGTTGAGATCAACAACCACATTGCTGACAGGCAATGATCTGAAGGAAATGGGATTCGAACCCGGCCCTGTGTATCGCGATATTCTGAGTGGCCTCCTTGATGCACGCTTGAACGGCGAGGTTAAGACGCGCACAGACGAGGCAGCGTTTGTGAGAGAGAACTGGAA
>JAFDFO010000085.1 GCA_019309815.1 Deltaproteobacteria bacterium | reverse complement strand
AAGTGCCCACCAACAAAGAAGATCCGGTGAAATCGGCAGACCCGAAGGGACAAAAAAACGAAGGAAAGAATAGCCTATCAACTAACTCGGCAAGGTGACAGATTTCGACGGCCCTGCTCTGAGACAACCTGTTGCAATGGTATTGATTGTTGTTGGTCCTTCGTTTTTTTGGCGGTGGATTTGGGTTGCGGTGGTCATTGACATTGCATCAACGCTGGTTTAGACTCGATTACTGTAGAATCATATAGACGAAAGGCAATAATGATAAAGTCCCAGAGTTGTGAAACCATCACAATCGGCTCAACGGAAATCATGTTGGCCCATCCCGCAAAACTTCCTTTGAAGTGGGTCGGACAGAAAGAACTCATTCGGCAGGTCATGGCAGCGTGGATGGTTATTGACGGCACGGACGTTCCCTTCAATCCGAGGTTGATCGGAAAGCCCGGGGTCGGGAAGACAACCCTCGGGTACGCTGCCGCCAAACAGCTGAACCGGGAAATCTACCTGTTTCAGGCCACCATGGACACCCGCCCCGAAGACCTGATCATCACCCCTGTGATGGGCGCTGACGGCAAGGTTAAATACGCTGCCAGCTCTCTCGTCACAGCCGTGATTCGGGGTGGGGTATGCATCCTGGATGAAGGAAACCGGATGAGCGAGAAATCCTGGGCCTCCCTGGCGCCCCTTTTGGACGATCGCCGATACGTGGAGTCCATCATTACGGGCCTGACCATTCCGGCTGATCCCGACTTCAGGTTTGTCGTCACCATCAACGAGGATGCATCAACCTACGAGATTCCCGAATATATCCATTCCAGACTACAACCCCAGATCTTTATTGACTTTCCTGATCGAGAAGATGAGCTGTTGATTTTGAAAGAGAACCTGCCGTTCGCTGAAGAGGATGTGCTGAACTATATGGTCGATTTTCTGCAGCGGGCTCACATGTCCGACGAGGTCTATTCCGTACGGGACGGGATCAATATGGCCAGGTATGCCATGAAGATGATGCACGGCATGCAGCTGACGAAAGAAGACGCCATTTCCCGGGCCATCCTCACGGTGCTCGGCGATGAAGGACTCAGATACGAGACATAACAACAAGAGATTGGAGTGATGGAATAATGGAATAGTGGAGTGATGGGGAAAAAACAGAGCGCCGGTCTTTTTACCCAATACTCCAGTACTCCAGTACTCCACTTTTTATGCTGATGAGCATCGACTCCTTACAATCCTTCGGCCCCGTCCATCCCGTCCCGATCGTCCACTTCAGCTTAGAATTTGCCAGCGCAGTCCGGCACCTTTTCAAACGCCTCAAACCAGACGCTGTGGCAGTGGAACTTCCTGGGTCCCTTCAGAATGTGGTCGAAAAAGGGGTTGCTCGACTCCCCGAGGTCTCAGTAGTCCTCTACCAGAACCAGAGAGATGAGACCATCTATCTTCCAATCGAGCCGACGGACCCGGTGATAGAGGCCGTCCGGAGCGGCATCGAGGCCGATGTGCCCGTCCACTTCATCGACCTGGACCTGGATGACTACCCATCCTATCGCGACTATGTCCCGGATACCTACGCCGCCAGCCGTCTGGGAATCAATGCCTACTGTGACATCTATGCGAAGGAGGCCCTTCCCGGCCTGAAGAAGGGTCCGGCCGACATGCGGCGTGAAGCGGGCATGGCATACCACCTGCAGAAGCTCGCCGCCGATTACGAGAAGATTCTGTTTGTGTGTGGGTTAGCTCATCTCGAGGGTGTCAAGAAGGCGTTTTTTCGTCCACAGGCGGAACCCCTTGAAAAGAGAAAACGGACGGGGATAAGCCTCTTTAATCTTCACCCGGACGGCTTGCCTGAAGTAATGACCGAGTACCCTTTTTTGGCAGCCTCGTATGAATACCGAAGACACAAGCTGCCTCCAAAACCTGCTATCTCTGAGTATACCGTTCGAAAGAAAATGGGCGTTCTGACCCTGATAACCGGCGGCAAGGAGACCTATTCTGAAGAAGAGGCTTTGGATGCCTCAGTGCGCTGGACCGTGCACCACATGAAGCCGGGGCCGGTAGACCGTCAGTTGGTTAGCTACTGCCTCTTTCAGCAGGCTGCCAGACACTATCGGCAGGATACGGGAGAGGAAATTTATCGCTGGCAAAAGAGAGCCTTTTTCCGTTTTTCAAGAAACTACGCGCTACTGGAAAATCGGCTTTTACCTGATTTCTATCAACTCCTTGTCTCGGCACGAGGATGCGTGGACGACAACTTCTGCTATGCCTTCTGGCGACTTGGCTCATTCTATCCCTGGCAACAACCCGAGTCATCGATCCCCACCATCCGCATCAGCGGGGAGATGCTGTGGCTGGGCACGCGAAAAATCCAAATCCGTCGCAGGCTGCCTAGAGTCAAGCGCCGGCCGGTTTACATTCCGAAAAAGCGCAGAATGAAAGAGCGCAGACCAGGTGAGTGGCTGGAGGGTTTTGCGGACCCCTTCATTTGTTCATACCCGCCAGAGGATCTGTTGATTGAAGATTACGGCAGTTTCCTTAAGACCAAGGGAGCCCTGATGCTGGCGGCCGACGATGCAGTCTCCGTCCCCTTTGAAACCACGATATTGGACGGAATCGACGTGCGGGAAACCGCAAGACATATCCACGAGGGAAAGATCTATGTGCGGGAGTTCACGCGGGTCAAAGGGGGCGTTGGATCAATCGTCGTCATCTTCGACCACGATAGAAGGCAAGACAAGTATCCCTACCTCATGACATGGCTTGGAGAACACGACCAGGAGTCAGACATGGCTTTTTATGCCACCGACCCTGCTGATCACATTGTCGGGCCGGGCATCTCACGGTGCACGTACGGAGGCTTTCTGATGACATATCCGCCTCTTCGACTGGCCGATGTTTGGGGAGACCCGGAATATGACTGGGCCAGAAACAAGGCTGAACGGCTTCTTCTGGCTGGCCTCGAATACAGCCTGGAAAAACATGTTGTCTACGTTGCCAAAAAGCCGCCGCGATCTTTTATCAAACAGGTTGCCGGCCGATGGGGAAAACAGATCGTGTATATCCCGATTGGGCAGCTTTCTCCCTTGAAGCTAAAGGAGATACGGACCCTTCACGTGCTGGCAGGCAAGGACAAACGCGATATTGCAGAGGATTACGTCTGGTGAGACGCCGTTTCTGCCCTTTCAGCTTTGAGCTTTCAGCTTTGCTTGCCCCGTTGAGTGCCTGCCCGCTCGTGCCTCGCAGTGGCAGGCGGGCGAAGCATATTCCTCTGGGGAGCAGCCTATTTCACTGGGGAGCTTTCAGCTTTGAGCTTTCAGTGGATGCCTCTTTTTTCTCAACCTTGTGAACCTGCTCACCAACCTGGCAAGCATTTCTCATTCAGGTGGAGATGCCGAGCTTTGGAAGGATGTAAAGCTGGAGCAAGAGCCAGACAACAAAAAAGCCTACGATGATCCATATACTGGACATATTCTTTCCCCACAGCCGCCGGCTGTGATGACCTACGCTCATGAAAATCCTCTAGATGGCGTAGCGCACGAAGAAAGTGCGGGAGCCTTGTTACCCTTCGAGCTGCTGCTTGAAGAAAAGACGGACAGCAGGCGTTCGGGCTTGGAGGCTCCGCATCTGACACACCTTGGCGGTTCCTTGTCAGTTGAAAAAACAATCTGTTCGAATTCGAGTCCACACTTAGGACACCGAAATTCATACAGAGGCATGGTGTAACTCCCTATGCCGAGTCCTTACAAGTGGTTTCAAAACTCAAGATTAAGGCTACATCGGCTCTACAAGAGACATTAATCATTCTTCGGGGTATTGCAACCCTTTTTGTTGGTTTTGTGAAAACCAGGTGGATGTGATCATGAAGTACCTGCCCTATCTCATCGCTTTGATATACTTCATTAATCCCTATGATCTGGTCCCTGATTTCATAGTAGGCCCCGGGTGGATAGATGACTTCGCCGTCCTCGGCCTCGCTTTTTGGTGGGCATCCAGGTTAAAAAAAGCATATCAGGCAAGGAGTACTGGGTCTTCATCATCCAGTCGGGAGCAGACAACGCCCCCTGAGGAAGCCGCTGAAAGCGATCCGTACCACATACTGGGCGTTCAACCGGGTGCGTCCAAGGAAGAGATCAGGGCAGCCTACAAGAAACTTGCTGCACAATACCACCCCGACAAGGTCCAACACCTGGGCAAGGAGTTTCAAGAGCTTGCCCACAAGAAATTCGTCGCCATCCAAAAAGCACATGACACCCTCATGAAATAATCTTTCCATGCCTAAATGGTCTTCTCCCCGTGGTGCCGTCTGCGGTATTCTTCCATTCAGCCCAAGCTTTGCGTGCTCGGCACGCCATCCCAACCATTCGCAGTGCTTTGGACAATGCAGTTGACAAGATGTACATGTTGGCGTACGTTAATATGTACACTTGAACGGGGGGCATACAGATGAAAAAGATAACCATAACTGAAGCAAGGAACAGATTCATGAGACTGCCCGATGAGGCCGCTAAGCATGAGATTCTCGCCGTGACAAGAAAAAACAAGGAAGTGCTGGCGGTGATGAGCTGGGAATTATACGAGGGCTTGCTTGAGACCTTAGAAATCCTGTCCGATGCCGCGCTTATGAGACAACTAAAGAAGGGCATAGAGGACGTCAAGGCCGGTAGGACTCATTCATTACAGGAAGCATATGAAAGGCTTGGGCTTTGAAATACAGGATTCTCGTCACCGATACTTGCTTTGCACTGATTAAGAGAATTCGTAACAAGGAAATCCAGCGTACGATTTTGGATCGCATTCAGAAGCTTTCTGACGAACCCGACAAACAGGGCAAGAAACTGGTTAAGGACCTATCTGGATTCCGCTCAACACATGCCACGGGAAGATATAGGATCATCTACAAAACTGACAAACAGAGTGTGATCGTTTACGTTCTGGCGACAGGAATCAGAAAAGAGGGCGACAAGAAGGACATTTACAAAATTGCCAAAAAGCTATTGAATGCACGCCTTCTGGATTTGGATGAAGCCTAGCAGCAGACCTTTATTATAACTTCTTAAGGATGACCAGAATCCGGGGTTGATTGTAGAAGTCTTCAGCCCTATGTCGTGATGGAATCACAAGATTTAAAGGATAGCATCCTTCACGTTCTCAATTCCAATTCTATCAACAAACCTCGCCATCCGCTCTCGTTTCTTGGCTTTGTCCCCATAGTACTCTAAACTTCTTTTTGTCAGATCAATAATCTCGTCTTTGGACAAATTCTTGGCCATCACATCCCCTATTCGTGGATGTCGCGCAGAACTCCCCCCGACTATGAATGTCCAACCGTTTTTCTTGCCAAGCACACCAATATCTCGGACAAAGCTCTCTGCACAACAGAAGGGACAGCCTGAAACTCCTATTTTTACTTTGGCGGGAAGATCCATCTCCGAAAAAAACTCTTCTATCTCCATGCCAAGTCCTAAAGAATCCTGAACTCCGTATTTGCATACAGCCGTCCCAGGACATGCCTGGACATAGTGGACACAAAGCTCGGTAGCTTTCCCAATATCCATACCCAGCTCTTGCCAGACGTTATTCACATCTTCCTTCTTCATGCCAACCAAAGCAAAACGTTGCCCGGAAGTAATCTTGATTATGGGTATCTCGTATTTCCGGACAACATTGACGATTCTTTCCAATTCCTCGGGCTTAACCAGACCCACCGGGGTCCTTGGAACAATGGCATACGTCTTTTTGTCTCGTTGCAAAATGGCGCCTCTTGGATCTCCAGCCATGCTTGACCTCCTCGGTTCGTTTACTCCACTTGTTGCGGCTAATTATGCAGCCATAGACTAAAGTTCTCTTGCCAGCATCAACAACTCGGCCATTCGACGGTTTTGTTGAAGATAAGGGAACATTAGGCACGTTGTTGACTATGTTGAATAAGTCACATGCGGTTGGGAGCCGACACTGAGCTGAGTATTCTCGGAAGTCAGGAAGAGGTATTTCAACATAGTGAAGCCTTCCCGCCCTGAAGGGCGGGGGTTCTGCCTTGCGGCAGCACTTCGTGCGCGGGGAGCTAACCGGTCAACAACGTCCCCCCTTTACGGTCTTGTTCAGGGTTCTATTCCCGCGTCTTGATGGCCTTTTTCAGGGTCATAAACATAACCGCATACGTTACAAACATACTTAATCATTTTGCTACCTCCTAATTGATCTTAAATTGCATTCAACAGTAGTGAGATTATGATCTGATCATGGTAAGCATCATTTTGAATTTCTTAATAGCTTTCAGAGAATGAGGTTCATTAACTGGCAATATAATCATTTCACCCATTTTCAAAACATACGGGTTTCCTGAAATCATAATTTCTACTTCACCATCCAACACACAAACCAAAGCATCAAATGGTGCGGTATGTTCACTTAATCCCTGCCCTTGATCAAAAGCAAATAATGTTACAGTACCTGTCTTCTTTTTGATTAAAGTTTTACTTACAACAGATTCATCTTGATAGTTCACTAAATCAGTTAATGAACTTACTTTCGGTTCAGAAGTCATTTTTCTTCCTTTCAAAATAAGATTCCTTTATTGGTTCAATGAGACGGGGCATAACATTGTTTATATTGATCCGTATAATGCCTTAAGTATGGCTTCGAGTGTCGTACAAGACGCCTGTCGATAATGTCTCGCTTTGTTAAAACCTTTAGATAAAGGATAGGTCTTCAAATCGTCAATACGCAGAATCTGGCGGCCCAGGCCAAGGTCGACAATTATCTTGACGGATTGGCGCCCTCAAGAACTACCCATAGTTTCTTGTAATCATGCAGTGAGAGTCGTTTGGCCTGCAGCAAGGTCGCAGTTAAAGATATGAAACCCTTATCGTAGAGAGTTCAGGAGTCAAGAGGGTAGAGATAATATGGCATTATCATAAACTTGGCCTAATTCGCGACTATTGCAGAACTTTCTAAAGTCCACAATCCCTTAAAAACTGGGCGGGCAGGTGTCCGGTTGGCCAGCAACGCAGTCCCCAACTCCAGACGAACACTCGAACGTAGATCCATGAAATGGGTCGGAAATTCCATTTCCATGGCAAGCCTGACAGCCCGTAGATCCGTGGCTCAAATTGTGGCATCTTGCGCAAACTTTTTCGTGGCCGTTAGTCGTTTCGTCACACATCGGATTATCAGGACCGACATCCTCGCCGTTAATCCTTAGCCTGATGAGATGAAGCCTCTTATAGTTCCCGTGGGGCTCATGACAGTCCAGGCAGGAAAGGATGTAATTCGAGTTTGGGGAGTCGACATATGGGAGCCTGAGGGATCCTTCTGTAGCCATACAGCCCACATCCTCAGCATCTAAAGTATTAGCACGGGCTGCACCGTGTATATCCGGGTAATCACCGTGGGAGTAATCCCACACTATGGCCTGCACCGTTGCACCTCCTCTATCAGGGTCAGTTTGTTCATGCTGGTGGCAATCCATGCAGAAGGTCACGTAGTCGGGGAGATTGGAACCATCAGAAGTGCTATTATTTGCAGGCTCAAACGTCGCGCCGGTAGTGTAATATGGGGCCTGATAGACCCCATCGTCAAATTGACTGGCATAGTAACTCATCCGTTCATTCGCATCATCTCCCCACAGCATATCTAAAGGATCTGTGCTCTTATAATGAGATGGGCGTCTGATGGCAGTATTGAGCTTGCCTTCCCCATCAATGGCAACAGGATGATTTTGTTGGTCAGCATGGGGGTTGTGGCACGCCACGCAGGGATGGGGATCGTCATTAAACCCCCAGTTATAGGCATTATCTTTAATAACCAACCAAATTTGCCCCAGATGATGCCTTGAACCGCAAACGGCGGGCAGTGAATTAATGCTGCAAAACTGCGTATATATGTCTCCATACCATGTACCGGATGCACCACCGAAATTCTTGGCGTAGGGGTAGTTCACGGTTGGCTGCCATGTTCCAAAATAACTGTGACAAGTCATGCAGCCCACCTGACATGGGTTTACAATCTCATCAAAAAATAGCATGAAGTTATACTGACCACAAATAGAGTCGTTAAAGGTCTCATGGCAGTGGGCACAGTCTCCCGTGTCGTACGCTGTGCCTGTACGATTCACCCCCTCCGAGTTGTCGCCGTGGGCTGAATCTGTGTACATGTCAGCAGTGGCCACATATGTTGACACCAGTACCCCCACAACGGCGAAAAGTGTAGTGGACAAATATCGTGTTTTAGCTCTTTTTATTTGGGGTAACCCTTCTTTCATAACGCAATTAGCCGATGACTCACACCTATCCTTGTCATCCTTGTTGCCTACTGACACTTCCTCTTTCCCTTCTTATAGGAATAAGACAAAACTAAAACCCTAGTAC
>JAFDFO010000288.1 GCA_019309815.1 Deltaproteobacteria bacterium | reverse complement strand
CGCCACTTTCTTGCGCCACAGGATGTCTGTGCCAAAGGAGAGAAGCCGGTTTAAGAGATCGTAGGTTGCGGAAATCCGGTCAAACATCTCCGGCACGTCACCCCTGGACGGCCCTTGAAATCCCTCGGAGGGCGAAGTGTTTTCAGGTGTTGGGTTTGCAGCGTTCATCAGCGGTCATGCCTACATAGGACCAGGGCGTTTGTGTGTCAACGGAAAAGGCATCTTGCGAAAGGTCCGTCACACTTCCTCACTGTGAGTCACGGCCGTTGATGGTGCCAAGGAGTTGTGATATGCCTTTAAAATCATAGTCCATTTGACATTATCAAGATAAGATGTAGCAACTACTGGAATGAATCGACACGCATTTTGAGTGCCTGAATCATGACCCATCGGGAATAGGCGGCGACCATAAGATCAACAACAAGAAAAGGTTGGCGAGAACGTGTGTTGATGAGCCAGGCGTTGTACTTGCATCAAGTGTGCGTGATTGCCCAATCCGCGTCTCCACCACCACCGGAAGTCAGTGAGGTAAATCGAGTAGTATTGAGACAGCTCGATCATGCCAGAAGTGAGCATCAGTTGTCTATCTGTGAAGTCCTTTCAAACGCCGTCACCATGGTCTGTGGTGAGTGTAAAGGCCGTTGTTGCCGCATAAAGAGGGAGGATAAGAATTGGTTCTTCGCAATCGACTTCTGGTTGCGGTATTACACGAACTCTCCAATTCAGAATCAGAACGAAAACGACATGGACCACCCAGCGAAAGTGTGGCCCCGACAGCTTTATCGCTTGGGCTTGCGGCTGATCAGGAACCCGATGGGATGGATTCGTGGTTCGTCGCCTCCCACAGGAAAGATTGGTCACCGTGGACTAATGCCTCCAAGAAGCCTGTCTGACCGGTTTCCGACGATCACTGACGCGCCGATTCCATGTGAATACCTTTCTGATAGGGGTTGTACCTTGGAGCCTGACCAGCGCCCGATCGTTTGTATTGTGTATACCTGCAAGGCATTGAGACAGGCTTTGGACAATCAGTCGCTCGAACGGATGATAGGAAACGTCAGAGGATTGAAGAAAATACATAACAAGGTCCTTCGCCTGCTGAGAATGGAAGGGAAACTCGGGCGTTTTGCCGGTTGGACCAGACTTGCGATCCCGTTGATTTCTTATGACAAAGTGTTCGTCAAGAATAAGGGAATGGTGTCTTAAGTAGCTGCCTCAATGTAACACTGCATTGGCATACCTGATTTCCCGGTCCGTTTCCCCTGTATATGGGTCGCCCGATACAAATGGACCACCGTCAGGAATCATGCTAAGAAACGCGCAAAAGGCTCAAGTGCACGAGAGGGTTTCATGGGAAAAGACGTCTATCAGAAACTAGCTAAGCATCTGGACAACCTTCCGGGAGGCTTTCCTCCAACAGAGTCCGGTGTGGAGCTGCGCATTCTGCGCCGGCTCTTCACGCCCGAGGAAGCAGAGCTTGCCCTGCATCTCACCTTGATTGCGGAGGAGCCCAGGGTGATTGCCCGACGGGCAAAGCTGAGCCCTGAAGAGGCCGCCCGGCGCCTGGAGGAGATGGCAAAAAAAGGGCTCATCTACAGAATAACCTCCCCGGACAAGCCGATGCGATACATGGCCCTGCAATACATCATTGGAATCTGGGAGTTTCACGTCAACGACCTGGACGTGGAACTCATCAAAGACACGAACGAGTACTTCCCTACCCTCTTTGACAAGTCGTGGCAAAAGGGCCCCCAACTGCGCACGATACCCGTGGGCCGAAGTATCACTACCGAGCTGGAAGTCCTATCCTACGAGCAGGCAGAAGAGCTTGTGCAAGCCCAGAAGAAGTTCCTGGTAGCGCCCTGCATTTGCCGCCGGGAGCATAAAATGGTGGGCAAGGGTTGCGATAAACCTATGGAAACGTGCCTCGTCTTTGGAATCGGGGCGGACTACTATGAGCGAAACGGCCTTGGCCGGATCATAGACAAGGACGAAGCCCTTGAAATCCTTAAGAAAGCCGACGAGGCTGGGCTCGTGCTGCAGCCCAGCAACGCTCAGAAGATCGTCAACATCTGCTGTTGCTGCGGCTGCTGCTGCCAGGTGCTGAAGAATCTCAAGCGCTACCCAAAACCGGCCAGCCTTGTGTCCACACCTTTTGTGGCGGCTGTGGACACAGACACTTGCGAAGGGTGCGGAACCTGTGTCGAACGCTGTCAGATGGAAGCACTCCGCCTGGAGGACGACTGCGTGGTCCTGGATCCGGACCGATGCATAGGCTGCGGACTGTGCGTTTCCACCTGTCCCACGGAGTCCCTGACCCTTTTGCGAAGGCCTGAACCCGAACAAGCCGAAGTTCCCAAGAATATGATGAAATCCTATATCAAATTGGCGCGCGAGCGCGGCAAGCTGGGGACGGTCAACATGGTACAGATGCAGATAAAATCCAAAGTCGACAGGCTCCTGGCCTCAAAATAGCCCGGAAGTTGCCTGAGAAGCCCCCATTGAGGTTTAGTGTCAGGAAACTAAGTGATCGAACAGAATTGCTGGCCTCAAAATCGCTTAGTCTTAAGCTTTACAGATATGCAACCATATCAAATCATGGTGTCCCATGTGGTCACCTGTGGCCAATAGACGAACGTAACAGGGTTGCCTTGTATGAAAATAGATTTAACCAAGGAAAAGCAAGCGGTCTACGTGGGCTCGGACAATTCAGTCACGGTCATTTGCCCGCATTGCAGAATTCGCTATAAGGTGAATGCCGGCAAGGTGACAACTCGTGGACGCAGTTCCAAGTTAAGGTGTAAATGCAAGCGTAGTTTTTCCGTTTTTTTGAATATAGAGAGCACCCTCGCAGAATTCTTGACAGCAAAGGTTTCTACCGCACGATCAAAG
>JAFDFO010000287.1 GCA_019309815.1 Deltaproteobacteria bacterium | reverse complement strand
GTGACAGGAAAGCTGGGCGAGGTTATGCAGGAGTCTGCCCATGCCGCCTTGAGCTATGTGCGGTCGAGGGCAGGGAGGCTTGGCTTAAAGAAGCATTTCTACAAGAAGATAGATGTCCATGTTCATATCCCTGAAGGGGCCACGCCAAAGGACGGGCCATCGGCAGGCATCACCATGGCGACCTCAATTGTATCGGCGCTGACAAGAAAGCCGGTGAACCGTAATCTGGCCATGACCGGAGAGATCACCCTTCGGGGTCGTATTCTCCCTATTGGGGGACTCAAAGAGAAAATCCTGGCGGCCCACCGAGGAGGGATATCTGAGGTTATTATTCCGGACGAGAATAGTAAGGACTTGAAAGAGATTCCTGCCAAGATCCTGAAGCAGATAGAAGTCATAACAGCAAGCCACATGGACGATGTTTTGAATCGTGCGATCGTTTTGGCGGACGGCGAGATGCTGTTCGAGGAAGAACAAGAAGAGATCGTACCTCCCGAGTTGCTTCCCAAAGCGGAATCACATTTTGGCATCTCAGCTTCAGGCCATCTTTGCCCGATGCCTCATTCGCAAAATCCGCGAAATAGCTAGCTATTCCTGTGGTTTTGCTCAATCGGATCGGACAAATCCGACTCAAATCTGAGCGCCAATTCTGCGAACTTATTCTTGAGCGAGCCCTAAGCTGCCGTACATTTTGCTTGACACGTGTGTGCTTCTTCGTTATTCGGACACCAAGTGTGGGCGAGCTTTCAGGCTCTGACACGACTAACACATGACCATTTTACGGGCGGGTAGCTCAGTTGGGAGAGCATCGGCCTTACAAGCCGGGGGTCACAGGTTCAAGCCCTGTTCCGCCTACCACCATAACAGACAAGTTGGCCAGCATTTGGGGACGTAGTTCAGTTTGGTTAGAACGCCGGCCTGTCACGCCGGAGGTCGCGAGTTCGAGTCTCGTCGTCCCCGCCATTTCGGAAAGCCCGTCCCTTATTGGGGGCGGGCTTTCTAAATTGCGTGCGACGACAGAAACAGAATGTCCGTCCAAGCGTTGATCAGAACGTCGTCCTTTTTGGGTAGGAAGGTCGTCCCGTCCGAAGGACGGGATCGTCCCCGGCATTTGAGAAAGCCTGTCATCTGCAAGAGACAGGCTGTTTCGCTTATGTCCTATTCTGTTTACATACTGAAGAGTCTGAAAGACGACACCTACTATGTCGGCTCAACCCAGAACCTTGCATCCAGACTCGAAAGGCACAACCAAGGGGGATCAAGATACACAAGAAATAAGATCCCTTGGCAACTTGTCTACTATGAGGAACATAGTAACAGGTCAAGCGCTATGGCAAGAGAAAGAGAGATTAAGAAGCGAAAGAGTAGGGCATATATTGAATCGTTAGCCAGAACGCCCGAAGAGTTGTGAGCGGAGGTCGTCCCGTCCGAAGGACGGGATCGTCCCCGCCATTTCGGAAAGCCTGTCCCTTGTTAGGGACGGGCTTTTCTTTGTTCTGTCAGTTTTTACTGTTGCTTTTCTTGGATCGTATGCGTTAAACTATCATGCCAATGGGAAAAGGGAAAGACCGACGAAACGGCAAAGATCGACGAACCCACGTCGATCCACGTTACCGAAACGCAGATTATCCCGATCTTGTTGACCGACGAGAAGAGGAAAGACGCGACCCGGAGTATGGGCACATTCATGGACACCCGACTCGGAAGTGGATCATGGTGATCGGGGCGGTGGTCGCGGTTTTCTTAGTGTACATTTTCTTTTTTACTTGTCTGATTGTGAGCAATCAGTGTCCGGACAAATCGGGCCAAAAACGGACAATAACGTTTGGTTACTATCACGATAACAACAGGAGTCAGGCAGAGGCGTTTGCAGAGACGATAGATTTGTCTTAGTCGTAAACAAAAAGGGTTGACAAGGCGCTTAGGATTTGTTAGGTAAGTGCCATATTTTGAAGGAGTTTTCCGGAATTCGTTAGAATGAGCAGTCAGGCCATTAAAAGCATCGTAGCCATCGTCGTAGTTGTAGTAGGGATTATTATATCCCTGCTACCGGCTGGAGGCTTGGTAATGGCTTAGGTTGTTGGACAGACACTGACTCCAAAATCCGTTACCAGGCAGAAGCAAGTTACCTGATAACGGTTTTTTTTTGCTCACGGCAAAGCAGAAAGTCCAACTTCCGTGTTGCGCTGCATCCTTCGTCACTGCGACGTACTATGTGTACGCCTCATTCCTCAGGATGCGGGTGTCTTGAACTTGAAGCCTCTTACTGTGCCGTGAAATGTCGGCTTTGTACCTGGTCGTAATTATCTTATTTGGAGATTTGGGTTATGAAATCAATCTTTGTCTACGACACGACACTGAGAGACGGTTCGCAGGGAGAGAAGATCAATTTCTCTGCAGAAGACAAGCTGCGAATAGCCCTCAAACTGGATGCCCTGGGCGTTCACTACATTGAGGGAGGGTGGCCTGGTTCCAATCCCAAGGATGTGCATTTCTTTGAACTGGCCAAGGAAGTGCAATTCAAACAGGCTTGCCTCAGCGCCTTTGGAAGCACGAGGAAGGCAAATTCCCGTCCTGAAAAAGACGCAAACATCATTGCCCTTCTTGAGTCGAGAACCCGTGCTGTGACGATCTTTGGCAAAAGCTGGGATCTCCATGTGAAGAAGGTCCTTTCGACGACGCTAAAGGAAAATCTGGCGATGATACACGACAGCGTGGCCTATCTTCGCTCACAAGGCCGCGAAGTGATCTACGACGCCGAGCATTTCTTTGATGGTTATAAGAACAATCCAGGGTATGCTACCAAGACACTACAGGCGGCCATTTCAGGTGGCGCCGACTTCATTGTCCTGTGTGACACAAACGGGGGGACGCTCCCTTTTGAAATTGAGGAGATTATGAACAAGGTTTGTCCGCAGATTCCAGTAAAGGTCGGTATTCATACGCACAACGACGCCGGTCTTGCGGTAGCCAATACGCTTGTGGCCGTTCGCTCGGGCGCCGTCATGGTTCAGGGGACGGTCAACGGGTATGGCGAACGTTGTGGCAACGCTGATCTGACCTCTGTCGTCCCCAACCTGCAGCTTAAGATGAATCGGTCGTGCATGACCAAGAAGAACCTCCAGCGTCTTACAGAGCTCTCGCGCTATGTGAGCGAGGTGGCCAATATGACCCCGTTTAACGGACGCCCGTTTGTTGGCAAAAGCGCGTTTGCTCACAAAGGGGGTATCCATGTCAATGCCATCATGAAGACTCCCTCCTTATTTCGGATCTTTGTGGCAAGAGCAATGTTGACTACAAGGCAAGGGAAATGGGGGTCGAACTTGGCGGGAATGGATTTGACAGCAAAAAGATCGCCAAGGAGATAAAGAGGCTGGAGCACGAGGGATACCAATTTGATGCGGCGGAGGGGTCTTTTGAGCTCTTATTGAGAAAGCTTACCGGACAGTTCAGACCGCTGTTCGAACTGGAGTCTTTCCGGGTGGCCATTGAAAAGGAGAGGGACCTTCCGTGTAAGGCATATGCGACCATCAAGATCTCCGTGGGAGATCAGCAGGAGATTACTGCGGCCGAGGGAAGCGGCCCGGTCAGCGCGTTGGACAATGCCTTGAGAAAGGCCTTAAACAAATTTTTCCTCATTGATTTAGAAGAAATGCATCTTGTCGACTACAAGGTGCGAGTCATCGAGGGGCGCGACGGGACATCGGCCCGGGTTAAGGTCTTCATAGAATCCAGGGATCAGAAGCGTTTGTGGAGCACCATTGGGGTTTCCACAGACATCATTGAGGCAAGCTGGGAGGCACTGGAGGACAGCTTCCAGTACAAACTCTCTCACATATGAGATGTTGTTCACGTAGGAATAAGGGACCTGGAGGAGAAGGATGAAAAGTGACAGTGTAAAATCGGGCATTGAACGGGCTCCGCATCGCTCTCTGTTCAA
>JAFDFO010000286.1 GCA_019309815.1 Deltaproteobacteria bacterium | reverse complement strand
TATCCAGAAGGACAACCTGAAGCTCACACGCGCCAACCTGGAGCGCGCCAACGTGCGCGTGTCTGTCGGCATTGCCGGACCGGATGAGATCTACCGCTGGGAGAGCGAAATCGCCCAGAGGCGCCAGATCGTGCTTGCAGTCGAGTCCCTGACGCTGGATGCAATGAATGCCCTGAATCGCATTCTTAACCGGCCCCTGCAGGAACAGTTTGTCGTGGAAGACACAGAACTCAGCGATCCTTTGTTCGCCATAAGTGACAAGCTATTTATGAATCTTGTAACGAATCCAAAGAACTTGCAGGTCTTCCGTTCCTTCATGGTACAGGAAGGGCTTGAACTGGCACCCGAACTTCGCCGGTTCAACGCAGAGATAGCCGCCCGTGAAAGGACTCTGGTTACTGCAAAACGGGAATTTTGGCTCCCCACATTTTCACTCGAGGGGAACGTGACTGAATACTTTGCTGAGGAAGGGGCCGGCACACGCGACGCGGCCTTGACGGGCCTGGACACCACGGACTGGGCCGTGGGCGTCTATGCAACGCTCCCCCTGTTTACCGGGGGTGGAAAGAGGGCAACAAAAAAGCGTACCGTGGAAGAACTGGCCCAGTTGCGGATCCAACGCAATGCCGTGGCTGATCGGATAGAGCAAAGAATACTCAATGCTATCAACCTGACCAGGGCATCATACCCGAGCATACAGCTCTCCCGTGATGGTGCGGATGCAGCAGACAATAATCTCAAGCTGGTCACCGACTCTTATGCGAGAGGCATAAAATCGATCATTGATCTTCTGGATGCCCAGAACCTTTCCCTGGAAGCAGATCAACGAGCGGCTAATGCAGTCCATAATTTCCTCATCGATCTCGTGAGCGTGCAGCGCGCAGTTGGTAAATTCGGTTTCTTCCTGAGTGAAGCGGATCGGGAAGCCTGGCTTCAGAAAATGGAAGCCTTTTTTGAGCAAGAGGGTGCCCAAGTAGGCACTCTGTGACCGTCAGGGGCGTCGACCCCCAAAGGTTCAGGGCAGATACTGACATGGCCAGAGAATTTCACATTCCGTTCACCAGAATTCCGATCGGCAGGTTCCTTTTCCTGTTTATCTCCATCGTGCTCATGTTTGTCCTGCGTCCTTTCCTGGAAGGCTTTATTGGAATCCGTCTTCTCGTCAGCATCTTCTTCACGCTCGTCTTGCTCTCCGGGGTCTTTGCCATCCACCAGAACAAAGGCCCTTTCATCATCGCCCTGGCAATGGCGGTCCTGGCAGGCGTAGGGCTCTGGTCCCACCGTATCACAGAAATTGACGCCCTCGGCATCGTGGCATACGTCGCATCCATCCTCTTCTTGGGTTATCTGTCAGCAGTCATCCTCGCCCATATCTTCAGAGAGAAAGAGATCACGGCTGACATGATCATGGCGGCGATATGCGTCTATTTCCTGATTGGATGGTTGTGGGCAGATGTGTATGCCCTGCTTGAGATGTTGAAGCCCGGTTCATTCCAAACATCACAGGGACCTGGCTCCGAGCTCTGGGACTTTATCTATTACAGCTTTGTCACGCTCACCACGCTCGGTTACGGGGACATGACCCCGGTCAGCGGTGCGGCCCAGTCATTCGCCGTTCTGGAAGCCATTACAGGCCAGCTCTTCATCGCCATCCTGATCGCCAGACTCGTGGGTACACACATCTCACAATCGAGGTCCAAGGAATCCAAATAACTCATCATCCCCCCTCCTCTTGATGGTATAGCCAAAAACCCGCAGCCGGCACCAATGACGGCTCCGTGTAGCAATGTGGCCGTAATAGACCATCTTGGTGCGCCCTCCTTCAGGAAAAGGGTCGGAGGTGGTAGCGGTTAGGATTGGCGCACTACTGTGGCAGGTATCGTGAATTGGCGTCAAAGTCGTTCGATACTCGCTACGATTTTGCAAACTCCAGAAGGGGTGTAAGGTTCCCGTTGTCCGCCTCTTGAAGAGCTTTGATGTATCTGCTTCTATACTCGCTTGGACTAGACAAATCCTGTTTGCCCCAAGTGAACGGTGAGCCGCCCAGGACGTTCTCAAGGAAAATGTCTCCCATGAGACGTGCATGGCGTCCGTTGCCGTTAGGAAAGGGATGGATCCACACCACTCTATGATGAAAACGGACAGCCATTTCCTCGGGGGATTCTTCTTGGGCGTGTATCCATACGGGGACATCATCGCACAGGCTCTTGAGACTTGCCGGAACCTGAGGCCATGATACACCGATGTTCTTATCAGACTGACGGAATTGCCCGGCCCATTTCCAGACATTGCCAAACATCTTCTTGTGCAACTGCTTGATGAACTGTTCATTGAGTATGTCTGTGGGTCTTGTCTTCTCTATCCAAGCCAGCGCTTCAACTATGTTATCATGTTCCCATCGGTCCAGTTCACCTTGCGTCGTTATGTGGGTGAGTAGCAAACCTGCCGCCTCATTCGGATCAATCGGTGTAGCTCCCTCAGGATACTTGAAGTCAATCATCATTTGTTCCATAAAGTTGAAGGGAGTGTGCGGATGAGTTCATCAACTAAGTCCGTCAAGGCTTCTTCGTTCTCTCTCCTGCTGAGTGCTTGATTCTCCAAGCTCATGGTTTGGGAAGCCCGGGCAAGGCGCTTGAGCGCTACTTGTTTTGCCTGACGGGTGACAGCCTCTTCCAGACTTGTACGTGGCACAAATCCATAGACAAAGACACAATCGAGACACTCTGCCATACGGCGCATGGTCTTGATGGTGACCGAGCCCGCCAACTCTTCTTTCTCGATACGCGCCACAGCTTGCTGAGTGACACCGAGACGATTAGCCAATTGCTTGGCAGTCATCCCCAGTGCGTCGCGGATAGCCCGAATCCATCCTTTCGGAGGTACTGTGACGTCAAGCAGAGGGCTAAAACGCTGGAG
>JAFDFO010000285.1 GCA_019309815.1 Deltaproteobacteria bacterium | reverse complement strand
CTTAGTGGCCCTGAGGCCGATATCGATGACATCCCCCCATGTTGCCGAGTCTTTGGGTGATGACCACACCTCTATGCGATCACCAATCTCAAAGGGCCTGTCAACAATCAGCAGAATCCCGGCTATGAGATTCGACAAGGTATCCTTGGCTGCAAAGCCAATGGCGATGCCCGCCACACCAGCCCCCGCCACAAAAGGCATCACGTTCATTCCCAACAAATCAAGAGCAAGCAAAAAGACAATGGCGAAAATGACAATACCGGAAAACTTGCTCAGAAGATCGAAGACAATGTCGTCTATCTTGGTCTTGCTCTTCTTAATGATGTTATCGTGGGTTATCGTGGAAGTAGCTTAGTAGGACTATAGTGAAACTCTTGACGGGAAGGGCCAAGAAGATAATCAACGCCGCATAGAAGACCTTCTCCAGGGCCGGTATTTTGAAGACGTTCAACAGATAGATGCCACTCCCAAGAATCAAGACATAAGAGACAGCCCTTTGGAGCAGGTCAAAGACCTGGTCGTGAATAACCACTGACTCATTCTGATCGATCTTTTTTCGAACCCGTTTCATGAACCGTTTGAAAATAGCCCATATAAGAAGGGCCCCCAGCAACGCCAGCCCTGCCTTGGCGAGCGCCGGATAAGCGGCCTGCCACTTAGTAAGAATATCACCGGCCAGTTCTCCATAGAGATGTTTCAGATAGTCGAACATCTACTCAACCTCCGCGATCGCTTGCGTCGCCATTTGAATGATCAAGGTTACGGTTCTCTTTTCTTCTCATTTTTCATCATTGATCTTCTTAGCTTGCGCCACTGGGAAAGCCTTTCCTTGATGATCTTCTCATAGCCCCTGTCTGTCGGTTCATAATATACTTGGTCCTTAAGCTCTTCAGGCAAATACTCCTGGGGTACGAAGGCATTTGCGAAATCATGGGCATACTTATAGTCTTCTCCGTAGCCAAGTCCCTTCATCAACCTTGTGGGCGCATTCCGGATGTGGAGGGGCACGGGAAGCGTTCCGGTTTGCCCGATCGATTGCTTCACCCTGCCGTAACCTGAATAAAGCGCGTTGCTCTTGGGGGCCGTGGCAAGATAAACAGCAGCCTGGGCTAAGGCAAGATCTCCTTCGGGTAGTCCAACAAATTGAAACGCCTGCATGGCAGAAACAGCCACCGAGAGTGCCCGTGGATCTGCATTTCCAACATCTTCGGAAGCGAACCTGACCATGCGCCGGGCAACGTAGAGTGGATCTTCACCAGCGGCCAACATGCGACCGAGCCAGTAGAGGGCAGCATCCGGGTCACTCCCCCGCAGGCTCTTGTGAAACGCAGAAATAAGGTTGTAGTGCTCTTCTCCGTCCTTGTCGTACCGCAGCGCCTTTTTTTGAAGGGCGGTTTCCACCACAGAGCGTGTAATGTGGCGTTCGGTGACCTCCTTTTCCTGAACGAGAGACGCGGCTGCTTCCAGATTGTTCAGTGCTGCGCGGGCATCTCCATCTGCTGCCCAAATGATGTGTGCGATGGCATCTGAGTCAATCTTCAGCGAAAGCCCCCCTATCCCCACTTCTTTGTCTGCAACTGCCCGGTTCAGGATGATCGACATGTCTTCATCAGAGAACGGCTCAAGTACCATAACCCGCACTCTTGAGAGAAGCGGAGCAATCACTTCAAAAGACGGGTTCTCGGTGGTTGCACCAAGGAGGGTGATGAGGCCACTTTCCACGTGTGGCAGGAAAGCGTCCTGCTGGGCTTTGTTGAACCGGTGAATCTCATCAACAAACAAGACCGTCTTTTTCTGGTGATAACGGCTCTGTGCTTTGGCTTCATCAATAACCCCCCTTATCTCCTTGACACCGGAAAGCACGGCGGAGAAGGTCTCAAAGTGAGACTCTGTCTCGCCGGCCATGACGCGTGCCAGGGTGGTCTTGCCCGAACCCGGCGGACCCCAGAAAATCATGGAAAACAACCGGTCGTCCTCTATGGCCCTGCGCAGTAGACTCTCCTTGCCAAGCAGATGCCTCTGACCCACAAAATCCGCGAGCTTCCTGGGCCGCATGCTGTCCGCCAACGGACGAACAGACCCTTCTCCACCTTTTCCGGATTGATCAAATAGATCCATTCTTGCGACCTTCAAGCCTTCCGCCCAAGGACACGGGACACATATAGTGTCCTGTCCCAAAAATTATTTAGAAAAGTTAAGGCAAACATCGTCTCCGCGGAGAGTCATTAAGATGTAAAACTCGAAGCACGAAATTCGAAATCCGAAACAATGACCAAAATTCGAATGCTCTAATGTTCTAAACAAGTTGTGAAATGTTTCGGTCATTTGAATTTTGGTCATTCGAATTTGTTTGCGGCTGACGCCTTGAAAACATTACGTGCTTCGATATTCGAATTTGCGGCTGACGCCTTGAACAGAAGCGGATTTATAATATCACCTTTGGGGTCCTTGGCGATCTCGGGAATTATGCAAGTTATTCATGGGACGCAACACTAGGATGCTAATCATCTCTTTTCTCGCTTTCGAAAGAAAAGCCGCACGGGCGTCAAGTCCAGCCCGAGGGATTCTCGAAGCTCGTTTATCAAGTACCGCTTGTAGGAGGAGTGAATTCCTTCCGGATAGTTGACGAAGCAAATAAAGGTTGGGGGAGCCGAAGCCACCTGCGTGGCATAGTAGAACTTGATACGCTTCCCACGGTGGACGGGAGGCTGATGCTTGTGAACGACGGCCTCAAGTGCTTTGTTGAGCCGTCCCGTTCCGATGCGGGTCGCAAACTGTCCGTACACGCTCTCTACCCACTCGAAGATCTTGAACACCCGCTGGCCGGTAAGCGCCGAAATGGTCACCACTGGGGCAAACTTCACAAATTGCAGACGTTTTTTTACCTCGTCCGTATACGTCTTGGACGTTGTGGTGTCTTTTTCAACTAGATCCCATTTGTTCAACAGGATGATACACCCCCTGCCACGCTCAAAGGCATAACTGGCAATGTTGGCATCCTGGTCTGCTACGCCTTCGGAGGCATCAATCATGACCAATGCAATGTCGCATCGATCAAGGCTCCTCAGTGCCTTAATAACCGAAAACTTCTCCAGCTTCTTTCGCACGCGCGCTTTCCTGCGGATTCCGGCCATATCGATGAGCACATACTCTTTCTGGTTCACAGTGCAAATCGTGTCAATGGCATCCCGGGTAGTGCCCGGTATCTCACTCACGACCAAACGCTCATCTCCAAGAAGGCGATTTATGAGGGAAGATTTTCCAACGTTCGGCCGTCCT
>JAFDFO010000284.1 GCA_019309815.1 Deltaproteobacteria bacterium | reverse complement strand
GCTCGAGACACTCGGGGAGAGCAATGCGGCACAGATGATCGAAACAGCCGTCACAAAGGTCTCACGGGAAGACTTGAAAGGCGTGGCAGCGGGGCAAATGGGATATTCAACCTCTGAAGTTGGGGATCTCATCGTTGATTTTATAGAAAAATCATGACGAATGAGGAGTGAAACGAATGCGGAGTGCGGAGTGAGACGAGTGCGGAATAACAAGAAAACTTAGCGCAAAGCGCGAAAGAAAAAACGCTATGCCCTATGCACCATGCGCTGTGTTGACGAAAACGGGCTCAACGCGCAAACCTTTCTCAACTTCAGGCACTTACTTCGTTAGGAGGTTACCATGAGCAAAACATTCAATGTTGCAGTCGCCGGGGCGACAGGTGCAGTCGGCTCCCAGATGCTGGCTTGCCTCGAAGAGAGGGATTTCCCTGTAAAGAATCTCAAGCTGCTCGCAACGGCCCGATCTGCGGGTCAGAAGCTTCGTTTTAAAGGTGAGGAAATCTCCGTGGAGGAATTGACTGAGACTTCGTTCAAGGGCGTTGACATCGGGATCTTCTCGGCTGGTGGGGCCGCCAGCCAAAAGTATGCTCCGTCAGCCGCCGCCGACGGATGCGTGGTTGTTGACAACTCGGCCGCTTGGCGCATGGACCCTGATGTGCCTCTAGTCGTCCCCGAGGTCAACCCCCAAGCCATGGGCGAATACACAAGGAAGGGGATCATTGCTAATCCAAACTGCTCTACCATCCAGATGGTTGTTGCATTAGCCCCCATTCACAGGGAGGCAGGGATAAAGCGCATCGTCGTTTCTACCTATCAGGCCGTGTCAGGTACAGGGAAGAAAGCAATAGACGAACTCTACAACCAGACAAAAGCGATTATAGATTCTCTTGAGCCTGAAAAGAAGGTCTATCCTCACAGGATCGCCTTCAACTGTCTCCCCCAGATCGATGTCTTCCTTGACAACGGGTACACAAAGGAAGAAATGAAGATGGTCCATGAGACACGAAAGATTCTGGAAGATGATTCTATGGCCATTACAGCCACCACCATTCGTGTGCCGGTCTTTTTCAGCCACTCAGAATCGATTAATGTGGAGACACATCAACCCATTAGTCCGGATGAGGTAAGAACTCTGCTGTCGGAGGCACCGGGGGTCTCGGTTGTGGATGAGCCATCAAAGAGTCAGTATCCCATGCCTATTGATGCCGCAGGCCGGGACGAGACTTTTGTTGGTCGGATTCGTGCGGACGAGTCCGTTCAGAATGGAATCAATATGTGGGTAGTGGCGGACAATATTCGAAAGGGCGCCGCTACCAATGCCGTTCAAATAGCAGAGATTCTTGCGAACGATTACCTTGGTAAATAATCGTTGTTCGGCCATCGGTTGCGCAGCTCGTCACGTTAACCGTCTTACGTGATACGTAACGAGCTGCGTTGTACGTATAACGTTAAACGAGTTTTCTATAGGGAGTACAGTAGGATTGGACCGGATACCCATGACACCAGCGGGCTATGAGGCTCTCAAAGAGGAAGTCAGATACCTCAAGCAAGTTGAGAGACAAGAAGTCATAAAGACGATTCAGGAAGCCCGGGCGCACGGAGACATCACGGAAAACGCGGAGTTTGAGGCCGCCAAAGAACGCCAGGCGTTTCTTGAGGGAAGAATCGGCGAGCTTGAACACAAAATTGCGTGTGCTGATGTGATCGACCCGAGTCAAGTGAATACGGATCGCGTTATGTTTGGTTGCATGGTTGTCCTGCAAAACCTGAGCACAAACGAAGAGGTTCGGTATCAACTTGTGGGACCGGAAGAATCGGACATAGGCAAAGGCCGCATCTCGGTATCCTCGCCCCTTGGGCGAGCGATGATTCAGCGAGAAGTGGGTGACGAGATTGTAGTCAAGGCTCCCGCAGGAGTGCGACGCTACGAGCTGGTTGACATTTTGGCTCCGTGACAATCCCCTTCAGCGCAGTGCCTATCCTACAATAATCTGTAATAGGGGCTGCTTAAGTCTCTAAACATAGGAGGTTAGATTATGGCTCGTGTAACTGCAGAAGATTGCCTGATGCGTGTTCCCAATCGCTACTTGCTGGTCCACATTTCGGCCAAACGGGTTCGTCAAATGCGAGAAGGTGCACAGTACTTGGTGAGCTCACCCAAGAACGAGGATATCGTTGTTTCCCTGCGAGAAATCGCGGCGGGGAAAACCCGTGTTGAAGAGGAACCTCAAGAACCAGAAACGGAATAAAGGTGCAAGATGTCTCTTCGCAGGGGCAAGGCGATGTCACGGTCGGTCGGCCGGGCGATACATCACTATGAGATGATATCGGACGGTGACAGGATTGCCGTGGGCCTGTCCGGTGGAAAGGACAGCCTCACCCTGATGTGGGCGCTCCAGGAGCGCCTGTCCCGCATTCCCATCCATTATTCACTCTTTGCTGTCTACATAGACCTTGGCTTTGAAAAGGATCCAGCTCACCTCGTCACAAGTTACTGCAAAGAGATGGGCTACAAGTTGCAGGTAGAACACACGGACTACGGGACGCTGGCCCACAGCGAGGAGAATCAGGAAAACCCGTGTTTTCTCTGCTCTCGACTGCGCAGGAGACGACTGTTCGAGATCGCTGACGAACTGGGCTGCAACAAACTGGCCCTTGGGCACAACATGGATGACATTATCGAAACACTGTTCTTAAACATGTGTTACAGCGGCCAGATCAGCACCATGGTACCCTGTCAGCCATTTTTCAAAGGAAAACTTACCGTTATCAGACCGCTCGCCTTCATAGATGGGTGGAGTTCAAAAACCCGTGTCCTACCGCAAAGACTTCAAAGCGCCGCGAAATCAGAGAGATGCTCAGCCGTTTGTACGAGACGAACGGGAAGATAAAGGGAAACATCTTTCGCTCCATGAGTCATGTAAAGCCCGACTATCTTCTGAATGCTTCTCCGCAGCCCGACCGAAGGGGCTATTCCGCAGGCGCTTGATCCCGTGAGTTACTAGAAGCTGATCTCAAAAACACATTTAAGACTTAATGGTCCCCCCGGCAAGCCTCAAAGAGCGGGAGTAATGGAGTGATGGAGTAATGAGAAGAAAGTCCAACCCTCCAATACTCCTGGCGAATTCAGCAGTCGGGGCTCCGAAACCTGATTCGCATTTTTGAGATGCCTAATCTATCGAACTTGTGTGAAGAAGGAACGACGATGCGACTGAACCACGTGGCCCTGGTTTGCAGTTCCGAAGAAAACGCAAACGAATTCTATGTAGGTATTCTGGGGTTAGAAAGGATGAGAACATCGGTGCTTCCAGAGGAACTGGCCCGCGAGATATTTGGTATCGGTTGCGAGTGTCAGATTCTGGTTTACGGAAACGACCGATTCACCGCAGAGGTGTTCGTTGCTGCCAATCTCCCGCGTGGAGAGTCGAGTTTTGGGCATGTTTGTCTGGAAGTTGAAGATATTGAGGAATTTGTGATGAGATGCGAAGCCCGGCATGTGACAGTGAATCGGGTACGAAAGGGCGATCGTTTGCTCACCTTTGTCAAGGACTTCGACGGGAACTTATTCGAAATAAA